>JAFOYS010000307.1 GCA_017391435.1 Alistipes sp.
ACTGCTTAGCCACGCGAGCAAAGGCCTCACGGGTGCGGGCAACCATAATGTTGTGGTGCATAAAGGAGTCTACATAGACATCCGGGTCGCTCACGCCACCGTAGCGGGTCTTGTTCATCAGCACATCGTAGGCATACTCTGCATCTACGCGACCCACCTCCCAACTATCTTGCAGAGGGGTAAGGATTGGCACAAAGCGGTATGCGTAGCCATCAAACTGTAGGTAGTCCACAAGGCCAAAGGTGTTGAGCATATAGGCCTGAGTGAAGTATATAGGTCGCTTCCAGTCAAAGTTGGCGAACATATCGAGCAGCATAAGCTCCGAGCGAGAGAGCGAACTCTTCTTGAGGTTTATGTAGACCGTATCTACCATAAGGTCGCGGTCTGACTCGCGGACAATACCAGAGGCAATGGCTGCATCCTTGTCTACAGGCAGGGCAATCTGCTTTGTTGGGATATAGTCCACAGCCTCACCCAGACCGACATCGTACTTTGTGCGAGCATCGTTGCTGCGGATAAACTCCATAACCTCCTTAGCCTCTGCCGTACGCTCAAGTTTGTCAATAACAGGTATCCAGTCGTTTACAAAGGTGTACTTCTCGCGTGGCAGGGAGAATGGGATGCCGTCAGCACCATTTGCCTTGCACTTCATCTCGTCTACATACCACTCGCCATCAAGGTAGCTGCTGTTCATTATGCGGATGTCGGGGCGAACTCCGTCCACCTCCTGCGCAAACCATAGCGGGAAGGTGTCGTTATCTCCATAGTTGACAATTATCGGGCTTACACCCTCTTTTTGCACCACAGAGTTGAGGTAGTTGTGTCCCGTATCGCGCGCCCAAGTTCTGCCAGAGCGGTCGTGGTCGTCCCAGTTCTCGGCGCAGAGGATACCTGGAACAACTGCTGCAATGGCTATTGCTACGGCAGAGGCTGCAGTGTGGTTACTCTTCATAAGGCCACTCAACGCCTCGTAGAGGGCAAGCACGCCAAGGCCAATCCAGATACTGAAGGCGTAGAACGAGCCGGCATAGACATAGTCTCGCTCGCGCACCTCACCTGGTGAGGAGTTGAAGTAGACCACAAGGGCGATACCCATCATTATAAAGAGCCACATAACGATAGTAAAGCCTCGCTTGTCGCGGTTGAGCTGGTAGATAAGGCCCACAAGGCCGAGGATAAACGGCAGGAAGTAGTAGGTGTTCCTTGCGCGGTTATTCTCCATCTCGGCAGGTAGATTCTCCTGCGGACCGAGGTAGAGCTCGTCTATAAAGTCAATTCCCGAGAGCCAGTTGCCGTGTGTAAGGGTCACACCCTCAGCCTGTATGTCGTCCTGACGGCCCACAAAGTTCCAGAGGAAGTAGCGCCAGTACATATAGTTGAGCTGGTAGGAGAAGAAGTAGTGCAGATTCTCCATAAAGGTAGGCTCAACGACTGTCTTTGTCTCGTAGCCGTCATAGTAGCGCACGCTCTTGCCGTAGTCCATAACTCTCTGGCGGATAGGGCGTCCCGTCTCGTCGCGCTGGATGTTCCCCTCCTCGTCACGCACAAAGTCCTCCTTAGTTCGGTAGGCAGCCCACGGCTTGTAGTCGTGCTCCTTTTTCAGGTAGTTCCACATACGCGGGAACAGATGCATAAAGCGGTCTGGGTAGATATACTTGTCTACCGTTGTCAGCTCGTCGTACTGCTCTGTCTTAGGGTTGTAGTTGTAGACAGTCTTCTCGGTATAACTCTCTATAGGCGCAGCATAAGAGGCTCCGTAGATTAGCGGACGGTTACCATACTGGTCGCGGTTGAGAACAGAGAGTAGCGCAGCTGGGTTGTTAGGGTTGTTGGAGTTCATCGGCGGGTTTGCTAACGCACGAATGGTCACCGAGGCGTAGGACGAGAAGCCGAGCATAATCATCGTCACGCATACGGCAATCATATTCCACACCTTCGCCCCGCGCTTGTGGGTGTAGTAGACGCTCCAACCAAGAGCCACAAACATCAGCAGCACAAAGACCACAATACCCGTATTTACAGGCAGGCCAAGCGAGTTTACAAACCATATATCTACAAGCATACCGATGTAGACCGTATACGGAATGATTATACCGTTGATAGCCAGCAGTATAGCCCCCGCAATAAGGGTCGCATAGATAAGCCCCTTCCAGCTCACAGCCTTTGTTGTGCGGAAGTAGTAGATAAATACCAACGCAGGTATTGTCAGCAGGTTGAGAATATGCACACCGATACTTAGGCCCATAAGGTACGCAATTAGGACTATCCAGCGTAGTGAGTGGCTGCTCTCAGCCTCCTCCTCCCAGCGCAGCATAAGCCACACCACAAGCGCCGTAAACATAGACGAGAGGGCATAAACCTCACCCTCAACGGCCGAAAACCAGAAGGTGTCCGTAAAGGTGTATGCCAGTGCTCCTATGGCTCCAGCACCCAGCACTGCAACGCCCTTTGCTACTGTAAGTTCCTGATTACCACGCGTATAGAGACGACGCGCAATGTGGGTAATGGTCCAGAAGAGAAACAGTATGCAGAAGGCACTTGCAAGGGCATTCATACCGTTTACCATATGCGGTACATAGTATGGCGATGGCGCAAGCATCGTCGCAAGACGCGCAATGAGCATAAATAGCGGCGCCCCTGGCGGATGCCCCACCTCAAGTTTGTAAGATGTTGCGATAAACTCCGAGCAGTCCCAAAGACTCGTACTCGGCTCTATAGTAAGCAGATAGACGATTGCCGCCACAGCAAACACAGCCCAACCTACACACCTGTTTAGAAACTTAAATCTCTGTAAATCCATAGTTATCCAAAATATCGTACAAAGGTAATAATAATTTTGATGAAATCAAAATGGTGGGGGAACGCGGTTAGCTGACGCAGTACGGCTGACGCAGCTCAGAGAATTTAAGGAATTTAAGGAGTTTAGGGAGTTTAGTGTTTTGTTTGTCCTTAATCTCCCTAATTTCCTTAATCTCCTTATTACCGAACGCTGCTCGCATAGTTCAATTATTATATAAGGCGTAGTAAATAGCTGGATTACGGCTGACGCAGTACGGCTACGCAGAACAGAGAATTTAGGGAGTTTAAGGAGTTTAGAGAATTTAGTGATTTTTTTCGTTCCTTAATCTCCTTAATCTCCTTAATCTCCTTAAATTCCTTAACACCCAGACTCCGAGCCCCCAAATGTCACAATGTCACACTGTCACAGGGGTGTGTAACGGCTGTTACAAGTGACAAGATGTGACAAGATGTGACGGGCGTGACAGAAGTGACAAGCGTGACAGATGTGACAACACCCCACGCCTGTGACAGAGTGACAAGTGACTACGAATTGTTCTCTGCGTTGTTAAAATCCCCCCCCCGCGAAGAAGAGGCTTGCCCAAACGGTAAGCACAGAGCGGAGTGTCTTAAGTGCGAGGGTGAGGTGGTTCTCAACGGTCTTCTTAGAGAGGTTGAGAGTGGTTGCAATAGTCTGATTATCAAGGCCCATATAGCGGCTCATCTCAAAGATACGGCGGCGCTGCTCGGGCATACGGCAGACGGTAAGGCGGATGATAAACTCCTTCTCGCGGGCGTAGTAATCCTCCTCAAGGGTGCTGTTTGTAGTGTGGACAATGTTCTGCTCGGCAAGGGGTGCAATGCGGCCTATATGGCGCAGGGAGTTGATAGCCGCGTTGCGCGACATAACATAGATGTAGTTGTTAAAACTTTGAACCTCTACGCCGAACATCTCGCGGCGCTCCCAGATCTTGACAAAGATATCCTGTGTAACATCCTCAGCAGTAGTCTCTGACTTGACAATACGGCGAACAAACTCCCACACGCGAGGGTAGTAGTGCTCAAAGACAACACGGAAGGCTCTCTGGTCACCCTCAGAGAGTCGTTTGATAATATCTGCACTTATCTGTTCTGCCATATGGTAGTTACACTTTAGTACAAATATAGACAATTTATTTAACATTTACGACTAAACGATAAAAAATTTTTTACGATTGGGTGTATTGGCGGGGCTATGTGTCTTTATAATACAATAGTATAAATATAGGTATGTCCAAAGTAAAACGAATCATAAACTACTATCTGCTGCATCAGTATCCCGACGATGTTCGTGGAGAGTTTGTAGATTGGTTCTCACATCCTCAGGACCAGCAACTTAAGGAGGATATGTTGCGCGAGGAGTGGGAGGCGATCTCTGTAAAGGATAGTGGACTTCAGTCTCACCGTAGCTACAAGTCGGTTATGGAGCGCATCCACCGCAATCAGAGCAAGGAGCGTAGGCTCACAGTGCTGAAGATGTTCTCTCGCGTGGCGGCACTCGTTGTTGTGGCGCTTATTGTAATGTCGGTCGTAAAGGCCTTTGTGGCAAGCTCTGAGCGCGTAGAGTGGTGCGAGGTCTATGTTCCGCGTGGTCAGAGCCGCCTTGTAGAGCTCTCTGATGGCTCAAAGATGTACCTTTCGGCTGGCACACGCCTAATCTATCCAAACAAGTTTAACGAGGATATCCGCCGCGTATACCTCTCTGGTGAGGCCTATGCAGATATCGCTAAGGACGAGATGCGCCGCTTTATAGTCTCTGCCGAGCAGGTAGATGTTGTGGTGCACGGTACACGATTTAACATCCGCTCCTACGAGTCCAATAGCGAGGTGGAGGTTATGCTTCTTGAGGGTAGTGTAGATATGCAGACCAAGAACCTCGCCTCAAACCGTACGCTCAGTATGCGCCCAGGCGACTTTATTAAGCTTGACAAGAGCTCTGGCCGCATTACCTGCGAGAGCCTTACAGAGAATGTCTTTAATGGCGACTACCGCTCGCGCTCGCTCTCGTTCGTCAACTCCCGCCTTGGCGATATTGCTGCACAGCTTGAGCGACTGTTTAATGTGAGGATTATTATCGACCAAGCAACCCTTGCCGAGGAGCGTTACTATGCGGCCTTTGTGAACAACGAGTCTTTGGACCGCATAATGTCAACCCTTGAGCAGAGTGGTAAGATGTGCTACTACTGGCGCAATGGCGAGATACACCTCTATATCAAGTAGTTTTACCCCGCGTATTTTTAATACACAATAATTAACCTATTTTCTAATCAAAACTTAACACTATGAGAACAAAATTTTCCTCTCATCGTCGTTTGTGGAGCATTCTGCTAACGATGTGTGTGTTGGCACTTCCGCTCTCAGCAGAGGCGCAGAAGGTCAACTTGAAGTTGAAGGATGCAACTGTTCAGCAGGCTATCCAGTCACTGCAGAAACAGGGCTACTCAATTTCTGTTAAGCTCAGCGATGTCAATATGGACGCCGCTGTGACTATCGATGCC
>JAFOYS010000308.1 GCA_017391435.1 Alistipes sp.
AGTAATGAGCTTGAGCAGGGTGTTGCAACTCTTAAGAATATGGCTACAGGAGAGCAGCAGACCCTTCCAATCGCAACATTTGCAGATGCGGTTAAAGAGGTGTTATAGAGGTGAATATACAAGCAGATATGGCAACCAAGACTTTGGTTGCCATTTTTTTATCTATTGTAATGGCGTGAGAGGTGAAATGTGGTAAAAAGATTTTTTTAATCACAAAAATTGACTATATTTGTACATTATACACACATTATATTACGACAATGTCATCTTTAGTACATCAATTTGAGGGGGAGGATTATGGCGACCAGATTCTCTCAAAGGCAATTAAAGCTGGTCGTAGGACATACTTTTTAGATGTCCGAGCCACACGCGGTGGTGACTATTTTCTTACGGTTACTGAGTCGCGTAAGGTTAGCCACGCAGATGGTACTTTCTCGTTTGACCGTCATAAGATTTTTCTCTACAAGGAGGATTTTTTGAAGTTTACGGAGGGCCTGCAGGAGGTTATAGACTTTATCAAGCAGAGTAAACCTGATTTTTTTGAGCAGGAGTAGCTTAGTCTAAAGAGTCTTTGGTGCGATACAGTTGTGCTGTATCGCTCTTTTTATTATCTTTGTAGCTATGAAACATTATGGACTTATAGGCTATCCATTGGGCCACTCGGCATCTGCTGCATACTTTACTGAGAAGTTTGCTGCTGAAGGCATTGATTCTCAGTACACTCTTTATGAAATTGATAACATATCAGCCCTTGAGCAAATAAGGAGCTCTTTGTCTGGATTCAATGTTACGATTCCTTATAAGAAGACTGTTATACCCTATCTTGCAACAATTAGCCCTGAGGCTGAGGCTATAGGTGCTGTAAACTGTGTAAAGGTTGACAGCAACGGCTCTCTTCACGGCTATAACACAGATGTTGTCGGTATTCGTGCTACGCTATCCCCATTTAATCTTACGGGTTGTCGCGCACTTGTCTTAGGCACAGGTGGCGCTGCAGCGGCTGTGCAGTATGTTCTAAGAGAGTTGGGTATGGAGATAGTTACTCTCTCTCGTACTAAAAGAGATGGTGTTCTCTGTTACAGTGAGCTTACTGCTGAGATGGTTGCCGCCTCAAGGTTGATTATCAACGCTACCCCTGTGGGTATGTATCCTCATATAGATGAGGCTCCAGAGCTACCCTACAGTGCTATTGGAGCAAACCATATTCTTTTTGATTTAATATACAACCCTGCACAGACGCGCTTTCTTGCTCTTGGAGCCGCACAAGGGGCAACAACATTAGGTGGCGGCGAGATGTTTCGTCGTCAAGCAGAGGCTTCGTGGAGTATTTGGAATACTATGGATGAATTCTAAGCAGAGCTTGAGCCTGCTCTACATCCTCAATAGGGACTAATAACTCTGGTGGAATTGCTACGGCATAGGCAGTAGACATATACTCATTGCGAATCTCGGCATAGATGCCCGCACTAATAACAACACTTTTTGCCATTTCTGCCTCTAAATAAGAGTTGTAGCTGGCTATTACAACTAATTCTTGAGTCTGCATAAGATTATGGTTTTTTGTTTGTCTATCAAATTTAGTGATTTTATTGAAAACTTGCAAATGCTGTTCCAAAATATCTCAAAAAATATCTTATATTTGTGACGAATATTTACACTGTCAATAATTAGCAATCAGTGAGTCTGTTTTTGGACTGTAAATTGTCAATGACAGTATTAATATGACTAAAAAGTAACTATGCAGAATTTCGTACACCTTCACGTACATACTCAATACTCACTGCTTGATGGACAGGCAAGCATTGCTCGTCTTGTTGACAAGGCTCTAAAGGATGGTATGCCTGGTATTGCCGTTACAGATCACGGTAATATGTTTGGTATCAAGGAGTTTTGGAATTATGTTTCAAAGAAAAACAAGGCAAAGCACGAGCAGATAAAGAGTCTAACTAAACTCAAAGAGAAGATGGTGGCTATGCTTGCTGAGCATAGCGACCTTTCTCAGTATAAGGCAGAGCTGGCTGAGCAGATTGCAGCAAAGCAGGCGGTTATAGATGCAAGTGAGACCTACTCTTTGGAGGATAATGAGGAGTTGTCGCGACTCAAGGCCATTTTGACCTCAATAGAGTCAATGGAGAAGGAGTTTGGCTATAGTGAGCAGAGCGCGGAGGAGAAGATTTCAGCTCTGAAGGCTATTGAGGACTTTAAGCCGATTATCGGTTGTGAGGTCTATGTGGCTCGCACAGCAATGCAGCTCAAGCGCAAGGAGGTTAAAGAGGATAAGGGTGGTTGGCACCTTATACTGCTTGCAAAGAATATGCAGGGCTATAAGAACCTTATAAAGATTGTGTCTCGTGCTTGGACTGAGGGTTTCTATGCTCGTCCACGAACAGACCACGCTGAACTTGAGAAGTATCACGAGGGTCTTATCTGTTGTTCAGCTTGTATTGGTGGTGAGATTCCAAAGCTTATTATGTCTGGTCGCATAGAGGAGGCCGAGCAGGCGCTTTTGTGGCATAAGAATCTCTTTGGAGATGACTACTACATTGAGCTGCAGCGACATAAGGCAACCGTTGAGCGTGCAAATCACGAGACATACAAGATTCAGCAACAGGTAAACGAGCAGTTGGTCGCTCTTGCTCGCAAGCATAATATAAAGCTTATCTGTACAAACGATGTTCACTTCGTAAATGAAGAGGATGCGGAGGCTCACGACCGACTTATTACAATTAACTCGCGTCAAGACTTTGATAGCCCAGACCGTATGCTCTACTCAAAGCAGGAGTGGATGAAGTCGCGTGCTGAGATGAGCGAGATTTTTGCTGACTATCCAGAGGCGTTGGAGAATACCCTTGAGATTTGCCGTAAGGTTGAGAGTTACTCTATTGACCACGACCCTATTATGCCGATGTTTGATATTCCTGTTGAGTTTGGAACTGAAGAGGAGTATCGTCAGCGATATAGTGAGCAAGATCTCTACAATGAGTTTACTCGTGACGAGAATGGCAACGAGATTATGTCCGAGGCCGATGCAAAGAAGAAGATTGAAAAGCTCGGTGGATATGATCGTCTCTATCGTATCAAGTTTGAAGCTGATTACTTGGCTCACTTGACAATGATAGGCGCTAAGAGCCGATATGGAGACCCTCTTGATGATGAGACGGCGGAGCGACTCAAGTTTGAGCTGCATATTATGAAGACGATGGGTTTCCCGGGCTACTTCCTTATTGTGCAGGACTTTATCGCTGCTGCTCGTAAGGAGTTGGGCGTTTGGGTAGGCCCTGGCCGAGGTTCTGCGGCTGGATCTGCTGTGGCTTACTGTCTTGGAATTACGCAGATTGACCCGATTAAGTACGACCTGCTTTTTGAGCGATTCCTTAATCCAGATCGTATTTCGCTTCCAGATATTGATATTGACTTTGACGACGAGGGTCGTGGACGAGTGCTTGAGTGGGTTACTAACAAGTATGGAAAGGAGAAGGTTGCCCATATTATCACTTACGGCACAATGGCCACCAAGATGGCCCTTAAGGATGTTGCGCGAGTGCAGCAGCTGCCTCTTGCCGATGCTGATAAACTCTGTAAACTTATCCCTGCGCGTATTCCAGACCCTAAAAATAAGGATAAGCAGCTCAAGGTTAACCTGCCGAACTCCATTGCCTATGTGCCAGAGTTGCAGGCCGCTGCTAATTCTGATAATCCTATACTGCGCGATACTATAAAGTATGCCCTACAGCTTGAGGGAAATGTTCGTGGTACGGGTGTTCACGCCTGTGGTACGATTATTTGCCGCGATGATATTACAGATTGGGTGCCGGTATCTACAGCCGACGATAAAGAGACCGGTGAGAAGATGCTTGTTACTCAGTACGAGGGTTCGGTAATTGAGGATACCGGTCTTATCAAGATGGACTTCTTGGGTCTAAAGAACCTCTCTATTATGAAGGATGCAATTGAGAATATTCGTCGCATTAAGGGGGTTGAGATCGATATAGACCATATTCCAATAGATGATCCTGCAACATACCGACTCTATTGTGAGGGCCGTACTGTAGGAACATTCCAGTTTGAGTCTCCAGGTATGCAGAAGTACCTTAGAGAGCTTCAGCCAAGTGTCTTTGAGGATCTTATTGCGATGAATGCGCTCTATCGTCCGGGACCAATGGATTATATACCCGACTTTATTGACCGTAAGCAGGGTCGCAAACCTATCGTATACGATATTCCGATTATGGAGAAGTATCTTAAGGATACCTACGGAATTACTGTATATCAGGAGCAGGTGATGCTTTTGTCTCGACTCTTGGCGGATTTTACCCGTGGTGAGTCAGATACACTGCGTAAGGCTATGGGTAAGAAGCTGAAGGATAAGCTTGATGCGCTGAAGCCTAAGTTCTTAAAGGGTGGTATTAGAAATGGTCACGACAAGGATGTCCTTGAGAAGATTTGGGCCGACTGGGAGAAGTTTGCATCCTATGCGTTCAATAAGTCGCACGCAACTTGCTACTCTTGGGTGGCATACCAGACTGCATATCTAAAGGCTAATTTCCCGTCAGAGTATATGGCGGCGCTGCTCAGTAGCAACCTTAACGATATTACTACCCTTACCGAGTATATCAATGAGAGTCAGCAGATGGGTATTAAGGTGCTCAGTCCAGATGTTAATGAGTCTATGTTGCGTTTCTCTAGTAACCGCACAGGTGATATTCGCTTTGGTCTGGCAGCTATTAAAGGTGTTGGTGAGGCCGCAGCACAGTCAATTATTGACGAGCGCGAGCGTAGAGGACAGTTTAAGGATGTCTACGACTTCTTTGAGCGTGTAAACTACTCGGTCGTTAACCGTAAGTGTCTGGAGAGTATGGCATATGCAGGTTGCTTTGACTCTATTGCTACATTCTCTCGTTGTAAATTTTTTGCACCTGAGAGTAAAGACTCTTCAGTGACTTTCCTTGAGTTGCTCATTAAATATGGCCAGCGACAAATAGAGGAGAAGGCAAATGCGCAGCAGAGTCTGTTTGGAATGTTTGCAGATGCTAACGATTTTACCATACAGAGACCTACACCGCCAATATGTGACGAGTGGAGCACACTTAAACGACTTGGTAAGGAGCGCGAAGTTGTTGGTATCTACCTCTCTTCACACCCGTTAGATGACTATAAGCCTATTATTCAGCAGTTCTGCAATTCTACCCTTTCGGATCTTAATCAGATGGAGAACAATGTTGGTAAGGAGATGGCTTTTGCTTGTGTGACTATCTCGGGTGAGGAGCGAACAGCCTCTGATGGAAAGAGTCAGTACGGCATTTTGGTGGTTGAAGATTATACAGACAAGTATGAGTTTAAGCTGCGTCGTAAAGATTTTGAGAAGTTCCGCTCGTTCCTCTATCCTGACTACTATCTGCTTGTTCGTGGTGAGATTAGGTCATTTATGACATACGATAAGGATGATGTACATAAACTTAATCCGAAACCTCGTACATTCTTTAATATCAACTCAATGACTCAGTTAAATGATGTTGTCGAGGGTATTCAGCAGATGATGCTGTATGTAGATGTCGATCAGATTAGTGAGGATTTTGTAACAGAACTCTCTGAGGCTGCTAAGATGTCAAAAGGCAAAACAGCTGTGCACGTGATGTTCTATGACAGCTCTTCTGGTGTTAGTGTAAATATGCACTCAAAGAAGATAAGAGTCCTCTTTGATGATAATATTAGAAAGGTATTAGAAAAGTATAAAATAAAGTATACATTAAGTTAATCATTATAAACAATTAAAAAACAAACAATTATGGCTCTTAACATTACAAATGAGAACTATGAGGCTATCGTAGCTGATTCAAAGCCTGCAGTTATTGATTTCTGGGCAGAGTGGTGTGGCCCTTGCTGCACAATCGCTCCAATTGTAGAGGAACTTGCAGAGGTGTACGCAGACCGCGTAAACATTGGTAAGTGTAATATTGATAACGATTCTGATGATGTTGTTGCAACATACCGTGTTCGTAACATCCCTACCCTAATCTTTATCAAGGACGGTGCAGTTGTTGATAAGCACGTGGGTGCAATCTCTCGCAATGATCTTGTTGCAAAGATTGAGGCTCTGCTATAATTATTTTTCCAAATAGTAGTCCGTCCCACTGGGCGGACTATTTTTATACCCTTAGATTATGACTACTAACAGAGTATTGTTTTTGGATTACTTGCGCATTTTTGCCTGCTTTATGGTTATCCTTGTTCACGCCTGTGAGCCCTTCTACTTAGGTGGAGAGGGAACATATATAGCCAATAGCTACGATGCGTTTTGGGTGACTATCTTTGACTCGGCTCTGCGTTGCGCTGTTCCGCTCTTTATTATGACATCCAGCTATCTGCTCTTTCCTCTTAAGATGGATACAGCGAGTTTCTTTCGCCGTAGATTGGTAAGGGTTGTAGTTCCATTGGCGGTCTGGAGTCTTCTATATGCCATTATCCCTATGTGGGGCTGTGGTGAGGGGTTTGATGTTTTAGCAAATTTAAGAAATCTGCTTCTTAACTTCAATATGCACTCTGGACATCTCTGGTTTGTCTATATGCTTATTGGCGTCTATATTCTTATGCCACTGCTCTCTCCGTGGATTGAGAAGGTAAGCAAGCGCGGCGAGCAGATATTCATCGCTGCGTGGGCATTCACTACCCTTGTGCCTTTCCTAAATCAGGCGGCACTGTCTCTGTTAACTCGTGCAGAGGTCTATGGTGTGGCAAATTGGAATGAGTTTGGTACACTGTACTATATTAGCGGTTTTATCGGTTATGTTGTCCTTGCACACTACATCCGCACCTATGTAGATTGGTCTTGGAGAAAAACTATAGCGGTTGCTACTCCTATGTGGGTTGTGGGTTACGCTATAGCTGCACTGTGGTTCTGGAAGCAGATTCCGACAGAGTATCCAGTAAATCAGAGTATTGACTTGGCAGTGCTTATGGAGCAGAGCTGGAGATTTTGCTCTACGGGCGTTGCGATGACAGCTATTGCGGTGTTCCTCGTTTTCAAGAAGATAAACTGCTCGGGATGGTTCTATAATAAGGTTGTTCTGCCAGTCTCTAAGGTTAGCTACGGTATGTATCTGATGCATATGTTTGCCCTTGTAGCTATTCTCTCCTATGTCTCAACTTGGGGCTTGGCAACTCCGTGGACAATGGTTATTTCAACGGCTCTTACATATGTAGTTTGCGCCGTTGTGGCTCTTGTTATCTCTAAATTACCATTCGGTAAATATATTGTAGGATGATTAGAGTGATTTTTACAATATTTGCTCTGCTTTCGGTCTTTACCGCTACTGCCCAGCCGCAGCTTGAATGTTGGCAGGCGGGACGCGCTGTGTCAAAGGCGGATGTTGAGCAGTTTGGTGTTGATAACTGCTTTAAGGTATGCAATATAGAC
>JAFOYS010000309.1 GCA_017391435.1 Alistipes sp.
AGATTGTAAACTAACAGCTAACAGCCAAGGCCAATGGCAAATTTAATCATTGATACGGGCAATACTTTTCACAAAATTGCCGTTATAGGAGTAGATAATAACATTCTGGAGGAGAGGGTAGTAACCGAGATTACAGAGGAGATTGTTGATGAACTTTGTGATAGGTTTGCGCCGTCAAAGGCGATAGTCTCCTCAACGCGTGGTGATAGCGAGATTACGGCAGAGATGCTAATACAGAGGGTGCGATATGTAGTCTGTTTTGATAGGCAGACGGCTGTGCCGATTACTATTGAGTACGATAAGAGTACTATAGGTACAGACCGCATAGCGGCAGCCGTAGGAGCGGTAGAACTGTATGGAGCTGATAAGCAGATGGTTATAATAGATGCGGGAACTGCAATAACAATAGATTTTGTGAGTGGTGGCATCTTTCGCGGTGGTAATATTTCGCCAGGCATTGATATGAGATTTGAGGCGCTAAATGAGAAGACAGCCACGCTGCCGCTTTGCTCTCCAGAGCTACTCAAGTCTGAAGAGTTGCAGATTGGAAAGAGAACCGCTGATGCAATAAAATTCGGTGTTATGCAGGGCGTTTTTTACGAAGTAAAAGGGTATATTGAGCAGTTTTGTGAAAAAAATAGCGAAAACTTGATAATTTTTATCGGAGGAGACGCCGAATATTTTGTTAATCAAATTAAAAGTGCGATATTTGCGGGTCGCAAAGTTATGTATAGCGGACTAAATAGAATATTGGAATATAATGCAGAGATTGATAACATACTTTAGAGTAGTTTTGGCGGCTGTTGTCGTTACCCTTTTTGGCGTTAATAACCTTTGGGCTCAGGAGTCGTCAGTAAATGCTTACTCTCCTTACACAATGTACGGTGTTGGAGAGTTGGGTACACACGGAAATGCTATAAACAGAGAGTTGGGTGGAACAGGCGTTGCAATGCGTAGCACACAGATGGCAAGCCTTCTTAACCCTGCTGGATATAGCGCAGCTATGCCTAAGAGTTTTATTCTTGAGGTTGGCCTTGAGGGTAACTTCCTCAAGAATCAGCAGCGCAAGTATAGCTCTACATCGGCTACTGACTACACTACGGCAGAGAATGCAAAGAATATTGTCAACTTCCGTGAGATTGCAATCCAGATGCCTGTTGCAAAGGGTCTGGGCTTTGGATTTAGTCTCACCCCATATGGTAGCGTAGGCTACAAGATGCACTCTTTTGAGCAGAGTGAGGATATCTGGGGTACTGTAGGTGGCGTGATGTACAACTATCAGGGTGATGGCGATTTGACAGAGGTTAAGGCTGGTCTCGGTTGGGAGATTTTCCGCGGTTTCTCACTCGGTGTTGCTGCAAAGTACTACTGGGGAAATATCAAGCACAACTACTCAGCATCTATCTATGGCGACTATGTTGGCTCGGGAGATTTTGTTTCGACCATTGGTCTTGATGATTACGCCTTCTCAAACTTTAAGTTCCAGGTAGGTTTGCAGTGGAATATACTCTCAACAAAGAAGCGTCTGCTTACTGTTGGTGCAACATATGACTACGGAGGTCCTCTGCGTCCGAAGGTTGAGCAGACAATCTACATTGGCGACTACTCGTCAACAATCGTTAATCAGGAGAGCTCACGAGGACAGATGCGTCTGCCTCACGCAGTGAATGCGGGTATTTCATACCAGGATGCAAAGTTTATTGCCAACTTTGACTATGAGTACAACAATTGGGGTGGCGAAAACGCATTCTATCAGCAGGATGCATTCAGCGGTATGAGTGTTAAGTATGTCAATACTCACACATACAAGTTCGGTTTTGAGTATGTGCCTAATCGTTTTGATGTGCGTAACTATCTCAAGCGTATCTCTTACCGTATAGGTGCTCGTTATGGAGACTACTACCAGAGCTTTGAGGGTCGCAATATTAATCAGTGGGCAGTAACTGCAGGTTTTGGTTTCCCACTCCGATTTATGGGAGCAACAAGTATCAATGCAGGTATTGAGTTTGGCGGTAGAGGAGATCTCTCGTCAGTCATTATGCCAAAGCTCAACAAGCGTGTGGGACTAATTCGCCAGCACTACATAAAGGTAAATCTCGGCTTCTCACTCTTTGGCGAGGATTACTGGTTT
The DNA here is from genome assembly GCA_017391435.1 of Alistipes sp. GTDB lineage: Bacteria > Bacteroidota > Bacteroidia > Bacteroidales > Rikenellaceae > Alistipes. Next base: position 2,132 of record JAFOYS010000309.1, read on the forward strand.
GTACGCCCTAAGATTGATTAGTCTATCGGTTAGTAAACAATTAGAAACACAAAAAATATTCACAAAATGAAGGTATTAAAGTTTTTTATCGTAGCAGCTATGGCTGCAGTGGCAACATCAGCTGCCGCACAGGATTTTAGCGATCCAAAGTACGCAAAGTGGGGTCAAACACCTGAGGAGCGTAAGGAGAACATCCTTGCAAGTTCTTATCTTAAGGAGGAGGTTGCAAACCGCCATTTTAACTCTGCAGCTCGCTATTTGCAGCAGCTTCTTGCATCTTGCCCAGATGCTTCTGAGAACATCTATGCTAACGGTGTAAAGCTCTACAAGGACAAGGCTAACCGCGCAGAGTCTCTTGCAGAGAAGAAGATGTATGTAGACTCAATCCTTCTGCTCTACGATATCCGTATCGCAAACTTTGGTAACCACCCTAAGCGTGGTCGTGTATATCTGCTTGAGCGTAAGGCTCGTGAGTACCTCACTTACAAGGCAGATGACCGTGAGGGTGTTGCAGAGGCTTTTGAGGCAGCTATTGCTGCTCAGAAGGAGGCTGGCGCTGTAGACGCTGAGCTTGTTGCTATCTACTTCAAGAACCTTTGTGATGACTATCAGAATGATGTTGTTGATGCAATGACTGTTGTAAATGCTTATGACAGCCACGCACAGTACTTTGAGAATCTGGCTCCAGAGAAGATTCAGTTCAAGGAGCAGTTTGAGCAGTGCTTCGGTATGAGTGGTGCAGCATCTTGTGAGAACC
>JAFOYS010000003.1 GCA_017391435.1 Alistipes sp.
GTATAGATAATTAAAGGTATTTATAGAACATATCTAAAGTTAGTACTATGAGCAACATTATTATTGCAGAGCACATCACCAAGCGTTTTACCGAGCATACGGCTCTGGATGATGTCTCAGTAACCATCCCTACAGGGTCAATCTACGGCCTTCTGGGCCCTAATGGTGCAGGAAAGACGACACTCATCCGCGTGATAAATCGCATAACTGTGCCTGATGAGGGTCGTGTGTTTTTTGATGGCAAGCCAATAACACAGCAAGATATATACCGAATTGGTTACCTGCCTGAGGAGCGAGGTCTCTACAAGAAGATGAAGGTGGGTGAGCACGCCGTATTCCTTGCACGCCTCAAGGGACTGTCTCGCCACGAGGCTCTGGTAAGGCTAAAGGAGTGGTTTACACGCTTTGGAATTGAGGATTGGTGGAACAAGAGGGTTGAGGATCTGTCAAAGGGTATGGCGCAGAAGGTGCAGTTTATCGTAACGGTGCTCCACGAGCCAAAGTTGCTGATTTTTGACGAGCCATTCTCGGGCTTTGACCCTATCAATGCCAATCTGCTCAAGGAGGAGATTCTCCGACTCAGAGACAAGGGCGCAACGGTTATCTTCTCTACTCACAATATGTCGAGCGTAGAGGAGATTTGTGACCACATTTCGCTGATAAACAAGTCAAAGAATATCCTCTCTGGTCGTGTGGACGAGATTCGCCGTAGCTACGGAGATAATATCTTTGCTGTTCAGTATCGTGGTGAGCAGGATGTGCTTCAGCCGCTATGTAAGGTCTGTAGCGTGCTTGAGAGGGATTATGATAGAATCTCTGGACTCACTTCGGCAAAGATTCATATTGAGCACAACGACGATGTGCGTAGCGTGATTGCAGCTGTCAACGAGGCGGTAGAGTTGCGTAGCTTTACCGAGATTATTCCGAGTATGAACAATATCTTTATCCGTGCCGTAGAGGGCGTTAAATAAGTAAGGTTATGAGAAATATTGGTCTAATTATAATGCGCGAATTTAAGGAGCGCGTATACAAAAAGTCGTTTATCATCACAACGCTGCTTATGCCGCTGCTTATGGCGGTAATCAGCGTGGCACCGACACTGATAATGATCTTTGCCAAGGGTGAAACAAAGAGCATCTCGGTAATAGACAACAGCGGTATTATTGCCTCTCGCCTTGAGAGCAACGAGGATGTGCAGTTTATTACTATTCCAGGTGGCGATCTGCAGGCAGAGCTGAAAAAGTCACTTGAGAGTGAGGAGTTTGGACTGCTATATATTGGCGAGGATGTTGTAAAGAATCCGAATAATATTCAGCTCTATACCAACAGCTCTTCCTCTATGCTTATTGAGGATGCTATTACAGACCAGATTGAGGAGATTGTAGAGGCGGAGCGTCTGAAGGAGCATAATATCAGCGACCTAAAGCAGATTTTAGACGCGATAGAGGTAGATATATCGCTTACAACATTCCGAAATGACAACAAGGAGCAGACTGCCTCTTCATCGGCTGCCTCAAGCTTTATTGGTATTATTTTGGGATTTGTGCTCTACTTCTTCCTTGTTATCTACGGCTCAATTGTTATGCAGAGCATTATTGAGGAGAAGAACTCGCGAATCCTTGAGGTGCTTGTATCTACAGTCCGCCCATTTGATATGATGATGGGTAAGATTCTGGGTGTGGCATCTGTTGCCCTTACGCAGATTGCAATTTGGGGTGTGCTGCTGATTGTTATCAGCGCGGCGGTTATTCCGGCAGTTATGCCAGACGATATTCTTGCGGGCGTTGAGGCGGTTAAGGCTGGTGCAGATGCTGCAACATTAGCCACAGATGTAGATATGGAGGCTATAACAGCTCTGGCGTCAATTATGGATACGGGCTATATTGCTCAGATAGTTGCTCTGTTGCTGCTCTTTATGATGGGAGGTTTTCTGCTCTATGCAGCGATGTATGCAGCCGTTGGCGCGAGCGTAGACCAGGCACAGGATGCACAGCAGCTTACAACACCAATAACTATTCCGATAATCTTTGCATTCCTTATCCTTACAATGGTTATGAATGACCCGAATAGCCCCGTTGTGGTGTGGTGCTCTATGATTCCGTTCACCTCGCCAATTGTAATGATGGGTCGTATTCCGAGCGGTATCGCAACTTGGGAGATTATCCTCTCACTTGTATTGCTCTACTCAACCTTTGTTGTTATGGTCTGGGTTGCGGGCAAGATCTACCGCGTAGGTATCTTTATGCACGGTAAGAAACCGTCGTTTAAGGATCTCTATCGTTGGCTGAAGTATTAGCGTGTACGGAGCGCAATAGCTCTTGATTGTCGTGTCCCAGTAGTGCCCTCCACTGCTGGGATTTTTTTTGAAAAAATATTGTTTGTGTCATAAGGTGCTGAGAATTTTCAATTACGATTAGGAATTGAGAAAATAAATACTTAACTTTGGTAAGTGTATAATCTAAATTGATCAGTATGTTAGTATTTGTAATTGTTTGTGCAGTATTGGTTTTGCTGCTTTCAAGTCTCTATTTTGCATAC
>JAFOYS010000310.1 GCA_017391435.1 Alistipes sp.
AGATTAACAGTAGCACTGCCCCTTCAAAGTCCTTTGATGCTGTCTGGTTGAGTATGTACACAAATCCGCAGCCAAAGAGTGAGGCGAAAATAGCCGGTAGACCTATGCGGAGCATAACGAGCTTTGGTTGAGACTTAGGTTTGCTCTCAATAAGGGCTTTGACAAGCTCAGGGTTGGAGTTGTTTTCTAAAAGTCGCATACGCATTTCGTGCTGAGCCTTCTTATTGCGGATGTAGGCTACAAAAAAGAGAACAATCGGTGTAGTGATGCTGGCAAAGGTCAAAAGTGACTCAACAACACTGCGGATTAGGTAGCTAAGGTCTGTGATCATAATAGTTGTATTTTTTTAAGTTTAACTTCGTATTAAAGACTTTATTGTAAGCGAATTATTACATCTCGTTGGGAGAAAAATTTGCAATTGAATATGTTGCCATTCCAATAGCCGAGGTAATAACTGTGGCGACTAATGCGTAGCTCATTATGTCATCTGCCGTAATCAATATTCGGTATGCACAATAGCCCATCAGAGCCAGCATAATTGGCACTCCAAACGAAAATGCGACAATACGCACAATACCCCTCCACTTGCGAGTCTGATTGTACTTTTTGACCTCTGCAAGCACTTGGGTGTTGATACTCTCGATAGCGTGCTGTCGTTGCAGACTCTCTGAGATCAGTTGGTCAAGTTGTCTATCGTCAATCGTTTTCATTCTCAATCATCGTTTTTAGTTTTTCGCGTATTCTGTAGAGTCGGACAAGGATATTTGACTCGCTCAGTCCTGTCTGCTCTGCAATCTCTTTTGCCTTTAGCTTGTGGTAGTAGTGTAGCTCTATAATCAGCCTCTCGCCATCAGATAACCTCCCTATTGCCCTATCCATTGCGTCAAGCAGTCTGTGGTGTTCGGCTGTGCTGTCGTCATCGGCAATAGGATAGTTGTCTATGTCGCTATGCCGCTCCTTGTTTCGCTCCTTGAGTGTATCTATTGCCTGATTGTGCGTAATCATTCTCAGGAATGGAGCGAGTGTAGAGCCTCCGCGCCAATGGTGCAGGTTTTTGTATGCCTTTATTAGCGAGAGTTGTGTTACCTCTTCTGCAAGGGCGTAATCTTTGACTATAGATAGCGCTGTAGAGAAAACAAGACCCGAATACCTCTGCATAACGATTGAGAAAGCCTCGGTATCGTTATGCAAAACTATTCGGGTTATTAGCTCTTTATCGGTCATTATATCTATTGTTTGTATATAAGACTACAGATACAACCGATTATTACACTTTGCAGAGAGTTATTTTGTCATCTCATCCAGACGAAGCAGTGTGCTGGCCGAGCTATAAGAGCAGTTGATCCAGAAAGATGGCTTGTAGTTGTGGCGAATGCGCCAAGTGGTGAGAATCTTGCCTGTATTGACACACTGAGTGACAGTAATGTTGTCAATAAGGGCCTTTGCCTTGGCAAGCATCAACTCATCGCCAGTCTGCTCATAGAGGCTAAGCATAGCGTTTGCTACATTGCAAGAGCTGTTGTCAACAGGCATAGCATACTTATACTGCTCAAAGACGCAAGGTGTAGAGTCCTTCTTGTAGCCATCTTTGCCAAGCGGCATATCCCAGTATACGAACTGATCCTCGCTAAAACGAACGAGCTCATAGGCTGTAGCAATATCCTCTGCACTTGCCTCACGGCTGAGAAGGTATGTTGCATAAGGCGCTGCAGTGCAGTTAGTAAGGTTCTCGTAAGGCTGGAGTCCTACTACAGTCACATCTTCAAACTGACCTGTCATATCAAAGCGAGTAAGGATATGTTCTGCCATCCACTTTTCGCCCTTCAGACGAGCCTCGGTGTACTTTGTCTGACCAAACTC
>JAFOYS010000034.1 GCA_017391435.1 Alistipes sp.
AACACTTTCCTTTAACAAAACATTACATTCAGATACACCTAAAAAAAGAACGGTTATGATATAGAAATGATGAGGTGTATCTTTTCCAAACCTTTTCGTACTGCAAATGTAGGCTCTTTTTTTTAACTAAAAAAATAAATTCAACGAACCTCAATTTTTTCTCAACAGACGCCAATTTTATCTATATTTACCCCTATAAAAATTGTGTTTAAATTGCATTGCAAGGCTATTTTTAAATATTATGCTCCACAATTCCACATTATTTGTTATCTTTGTGCTATGAAAGAGTACAAAGTTGTAATTATAGGTAGTGGCAATGTGGCAGAGGCCTTTGCTACAGCACTTTCAAAGAGCGCTAACCGCGTGGTACAGGTCTATGCCCGTAACCGCGAGCGAGGCGAGAAGCTGGCCGCCATAGCCGCTTGTTCGTGGTGTTGTGATCCGAGCCAGATTGAGATTGCAGATATATACCTGCTCTGCGTGAGTGACCGCGCCATTGCGGAGGTTGCCTCGGCTCTGACGCTGCCTGCAGATGCGATTATTGCACATACTGCAGGTTGTGGAACGCTTGAGATGTTACCCAAAACGGCTCGCCGAGCTATTATCTACCCATTCCAGACATTCTCTGCAGGTCGAAGTGTTGACTTTAGCAAGATCTTTCTCTTTATTGAGGCTGAGGATGAAGCTACGCACAATGAGGCAACAGAGTTTGCTAAGAGTATTACACAGAATGTCCGCACGGCAGACGCCTCTCTGCGTGAGAAGATTCACCTTACAGGTGTGCTGACATCCAACTTTGTCAACAATATGTACGCTACAGCAGCTGAGGTTATTACAGAGGCGGGGCTCGATTTTGATGTCATTGCACCGATTATTGCCGAGACTGCAGCTAAGGCTATTGATAGCCGCAACCCCTCAAATGTGCAGACCGGCCCAGCTGTAAGGGGCGACATTCAGACTCTGGAGCGACACCGCAGACTAATTGGCAGCAATAGTTTGCTACGAAAGATGTATGATATAATAAGCGAAAATATATGGAGAATAAAAGAAACTTCAAAGAGGTGATTGCCGATGTTGAGGCCTTTATCTTTGATGTAGACGGTGTTATGACCGACGGCAAGATTATCCCTATTGAGGGTGGCGACTTTATCCGTTGCTACTACGCTAAGGATGGTTATGCTCTTGCCTATGCTGTAAAACACGGGTATAATGTGTGCGTAATCTCTGGAGGTTTTGGTAACAACCTTGAGTCTCGTATGCGCCGATTAGGCATTGAGCATCGCTACTTAGGTTGTATGGATAAGATTGCAGCCCTGGAGAACTTTGCCTCAAAGACAGGCGTAAACCTTAAGAATGCAATCTATATGGGCGATGATATTCCAGACCTTGAGTGTATGCGCCTTGTAGGTATCCCTGTAGCACCGGCAGATGCTTGTAGAGAGATTCTTGAGGCATCGCTCTACATCTCGGAGTACAACGGTGGCGCTGGCGCAGTGCGCGACATTATTGAGCAGGTGCTACGCGTGCAGGGCAAGTGGGCACTTGACTGTCAGGGTGTTATAGCATCAGACGCAAACGACACAGCCTCACGATGAAGGAGATAGAGCGTAAATTTCTGGTCTCAGATGAGAGTTTTGTCGCTATGGCCACAAGCCACAACCGCATAGCGCAGGGCTATCTTGCTGCTCGTCGCGTCACGGCAAGGGTAAGAGTCTATGGAGACAAGGCATACATCACCTTCAAAGGCAAGAGCAAGGATGGTGGTTTGTCTCGCTTTGAGTTTGAGCGAGAGATTCCCGTTCGTTGCGCGGAGTTACTGCTCACCCGTTGCAGCGGTACGGTAGAGAAACTTCGCTACCTTGTGCCATACAAGGGCTATACTTGGGAGGTCGACCTATTTACAGGCAAAAATGAGGGGCTTGTAATTGCCGAGGTAGAGATGGCAAGTGAGAGTGACTCTCCGCCACTGCCAGAGTGGATATGGACTGAGGTTACTTCGGACTTTCACTACCGCAACTCCTACTTGGCGCAAAAGCCTTATACAGAGTGGTTTAAGTAATTGACAAATAATAAAAAAGATACAAGTATGTTTTTAGAGAATGCCAGCCAGAAGGGTTGGATTGAGGTTATCTGCGGCTCTATGTTCTCGGGCAAGACCGAGGAGCTTATTCGCCGCCTTCGTCGCGCAGAGTTCGCGCACCTAAAAGTAGAGATTTTCAAGCCGTGCATAGATGTACGCTACTCGGAGGATGAGGTTGTCTCTCACAATGCAACTACTATCCGCTCTACCCCTGTAGAGTCGTCGCAGAATATTCTGCTGCTTGCCTCAGATGTAGATGTTGTGGGCATT
>JAFOYS010000035.1 GCA_017391435.1 Alistipes sp.
AAGGTGGCCCTTATTCAGGATCGTTATGTGCTTGGTGGAAACAACTCCTCTGAGGTGCGCGTAGGTCTTGGTGGTCAGATCAATATCGACCCATACCCATCTCTAGGCTACCTGCTGAACGAGATTGGCCCAGACCGTATTGGTAATGCCCGCGGTGCACACCACTATCAGGATGATAAGAAGATGAAGGTTGTTCTTGCAGAGAAGAACATCTCCCTATTTATGGGTTATACTGTAATTGAGGTTGAGAAGGATGGCGACAAGATTGCCTCTGTAGTGGCTCAGGAGGCTACTGCACAGAATAGAATCAAGATCTCTGGCAAGTACTTCTCTGACTGTACTGGCGACGCTCACCTTGGCTATATGGCAGGTGCAGAGTGCCGTATGGGTCGTGAGGCGAGAGCCGAGTTTGACGAGCGACTTGCACCTGAGAAGGCTGATGATATGACTATGGGTGTATCTATTGAGTGGTACTGCGAGGATTGGAACACCCCTTGCGACTTCCCTGACTCTCTTGATTGGGGTCTTCGCCTTGACGAGTATACAGTAGAGCCTGTACACCGTGCAAATTGGTACTGGGAGGTTGGTATGATGGACGACCAGGTTGCCGATGCTGAGAAGATTCGTGACTATGGTATGTATGTTGCCTACTCAACATTCTCTTACTGCAAGAACCGCTACTCAAAGAAGGAGGATTGGACTTGCACACACCTTACTTGGGTGAGCCACGTATCGGGCAAGCGCGAGTCTCGCCGTATTATGGGTGATTATATCCTTCGTGAGCAGGATCTTACCCGTCCAATTCGCCACGAGGATGAGACCTGTACAACAACTTGGCGTATTGACCAGCACTACCCTATGGAGAAGAACAGCAAGGACTATCCAAATCAGGAGTGGCTCTCTTATGGTGTGCTGACACCTATTGACTTCTACGCTCTGCCTTACCGTTGCTTCTACTCTAAGGATATCAGCAATATGTTTATGGCTGGCCGAAATATCTCCGTTACACACATTGCTCTGGGCTCTACCGCGTAATGCGTACCTGCGGACTTATCGGTGAGGTTGTAGGTATGGCTGCTGCTGTCTGCGCTCGCCGCGACGCATACCCTCGCGATGTATACACTACATATTTTGAGGATCTGAAGGAGCTTATGCGTAAGGGTACCGGCCGCACGGATGTGCCTTACACCCAGTTCTACCACCAGGTAGACCGCACAGGTCACCAGGCTGAGGATAGATAGGCCCCAGATGCCTATAAACAATACCACCAACCCGCAAAGGTTGGTGGTATTTTAATTAGTACTGCACTCGTTTCTTGCGCTTAGCATCACGCGCGGCAGCTTGTTCAGTAGTAAGCATTACTATTAAGTTAAGATCTATATTAGGCTGATCAACTTCAATCTCCTGACGGAAAGTCTCGTACCCCTCAGCCTCAATAGTAAGAAGGTAACCACCCTGCGGAAGCACTACACGGAAGCCTTCAGCATCACACTTACGCTGATACTTTAGTCCAGAATCCCACTCAGATGTAAAGGTCACAAGTGCGCCAGCAATGGTCTGCGCGCTCTTTTTAGGTACAGGCGTACCACTTACTGCGGCCAAGCTCTGAGCCTGAGCAGTAAATGCTACGGCAATAAACAGCAGTGTTGATAGAATCTTTTTCATAAAGCAAAGATAGTAAATATTCACTATAAAGAGCCGTAAGATGAGAAAAAGTTAAAGCTAATTCTGCAAATTTCGTAATTTGAATAAAATTTACTACCTTTGACGATTAGAAATATTTTTTAACCTTAAACAGATAACAGAAATGAAAAGATTCTTTATGTTTGCAGCATTTGCTGCAGCCCTCTTCTCAGCTGACTTTGCTACAGCTCAGAGCAAGGTAGAGGACTATCCAACTGTTCAGTTCTTTGCTCACCGTGGTAGCCGCTTTGAGTATGATGAGAACACTATGCTCGCCTTCCGTGAGGCTTATGCTCGTGGTGCTCGTGGTTTTGAGACTGATGTTCGTATGACAGGTTCTGGCGACCTTATCCTTAGCCACGACGAGTCTCTCTACCGTACTTGCGGTGTTGACCTTCAGACTGAGGACCTTACAACTAAGGAGTGTCTGAAGATTAAGACTAAGTCTGGTAACGACCTTGCACTCTGCCAGGAGCTTGCAGACTTTTTGGCAGACAAGCCAAATATGTATATTGAGTGGGAGATTAAGACCATCCCTGAGCTATATACTGAGGCTAAGCTTGAGGAGCTATGCGAGAAGCTGTGGAATATGACTATGCCACAGAAGCCAGAGTCTTCACTCTACCTATTTACATCATTTGACAAGCGCGCGCTGAAGATTATGCAGCGTCTGCACCCAGAGGCTGAGATGATGCTTCTTAAGAGCAAGCCAGCATCTC
>JAFOYS010000036.1 GCA_017391435.1 Alistipes sp.
ACATACTCAAGTTCATCTCCAAAGCCAATTCCGCGAGCTATAGTGGTAATTTTCAGCCTCTCGAAGCGCCTCAGACAGTTCATAAGGTAGAAGAGTGTGGTCTCACCCTCAACAGATGCTGAGATGGCAATAATAACCTCCTTAACCTCGCCCAAAGCGATGCGGTCAAGAAGCAGATCTATCCTCAAGTCTGAAGGACCAACGCCCTGCATAGGCGATATCACTCCACCCAAAACATTGTACACACCACGATACTGGCGGGTCTTCTCTATAGAGAGTAGGTCGGCAACCTGCTCAACAACGCACACGGTAGTTCTGTCGCGCTTACTATCGGCACAGATTTCGCAAATCTCGTTGTCCGAGAGGTTTCCACACTTGGCACAATGGCAGATATTGTTTCTAAAATCAGAGATGCTCTCTGTCATTGCCGCCACATCCTCACAATCCATCTTAAGGATATGCATAGCAAGGCGCAGTGCCGTTCTACGACCTACGCCAGGCAGACGATTGAGCTCGCTGACAATATTTTCTAAAAGCTGAGACATCCTATATTCGCTCCAAGTGTGACAACTCTGTCCAACCCTTCTTGCCGTCGGCAATAGTAATCTCCGCCCAACCATCAACCTCCGAAGAGATAACCACCTTTGTACCCTCGTGAAGCACAAAAAGGTCTGTGGCGTCACTATCTGGAGAGCTCTTGACAGATATTGCAGAGCTCATAACTATAGCCCCCTCGCGGTTGAGCATATCACTACGCTCGGCAAGGGCAAAGGCTGTTGTAACAATAAAAAAGAGTGCGGATACAATAGTTCCATAGAAGCCAGCCTTACGAACAGCGAGGCGTGAGCCAAGAAGGAAGAGTAGCAACAGCACAAGTGTTAGTGCCAAAAAGACCAGTGAGATAACGCTCCAAGCAGTGCAACTGAGTGTTCGCTGTAGTCGCTCGAGCCATCTATTGAGGAAGAACTGTGGCACCTGCGAGATTTTATCCTTTGTCTGAGCCTCAGCAATCTCAAGATTATATGCCGCATCCTCCATAGATGGACTTACGACAAGTGCGCGATTGTAGTAGAGTATAGCCTTACCCAGATTGCCAGCCTTAAAAAATGCATTGCCCATATTGTAGTAGAGGCGGGCAGAGTAGTATCCACGGCTCTCAATGAGAGTGTATAGTTGGGTAGCTGCTGCAAAATCGCCATCAATATATGCCTGAGAGGCTCGCTGCCATAGCGTCTGGTTATCTAAAACCTCCTCAACAGGAGCCTCTGTAGAGAGGGCTGTCGTATCTATTTGTGCATTAGCGGAAAGGGTGAACATCATTACCGCTAACAGTGTCAGTAAATATCTCATACCACTACTTTTTTACTATCGATTCTATCTTTGAGACAATATCAATACCTCTGCCATATATCTCGGACATTGTTGCCGACTCTATAGGCGAATATTGTGCCTCCTCACAGAGTGAGATTATGGCTGTAATATCCTTAGCCTGCTCAGCAGCACCTCGGCGAGTAAGCTCCTCGCGGATACTCTCCTTTGTAAGGTCTGATACTGGAATGTTAAATCTGTCAGAGATATATCCCCACAGCGCACGCAACATCTCCTCATAGAAGGCGTGACGGTTCTGCTCGCGCATATATTTTTCGGCTGCACGGAATCTCTGTACAGCCACCTTGTTTGCTCTACGACCCTTAACAAGTACACTGTTGTGGCTATCGCGGATACGCTTGCTGATGATAAAGTATAGAACCACAGCAACAAGCAACATTGCCACAACAATAACAAAATAGAGTGGCGAGAAGATAAGCGGAGTGGCTACAGTGTGGAGATTTGGACGGGTGAGCTTGATAAATCGAATATCGCTACCCAAGAGTCTTACATCCTGCTTGCCAACAAGGGTAGTCACGCCCTGAGATGTGGCAGAGCTATTCTTATCTGGTGTCACACGCACTGTAAAGCTCTCTGAGGTTAGTGTTACATACTCTCCACTCTCTGGGCTGAAGTATGTAAACTCAATCGGAGCAAGGGTATAGTCTCCCTCGGCACGCGCAATAAATGGGTACTCAAAGCGACGATAGCCCGTGCTTGCAGTAGCGGTTGTGCGAACCTGCTCGGTGGACTTTACATCGTAGAGCTCAAATGTTGCAGGAAGAACAATCTTAGGCTCCTGCACAAAGCCTATGTTTCCTATTCCTGAGATCTTCAGGTCTATATTTGCCGCTGAATTTGCCGCTAACTCTGTAGCAGAGAGATGGGCCTCCATAGTATACTTACCCACAGCACCTGTAAACGACGCTGGAGCACCTGCTGGGAATGGTTTTACATCTATAGTCACTGCTGGCGAGACAACCTCTCGGCGCAGATTGTAGATGTCGTGTGTATTGTCAAAGAATGAGTTTCTTGGGCGGTTGTTACGCACAAACATCTGTGCTATGATGGTTATCTTTGCACTCTCAATGGTTATCTTACCGCTCTGCTGCGGATAGAGCAGATACTCTCCGAGGTTATACGCATCGTAGACCCTGCCACCCAGAGTCTCGCGGAATGGACCCTGCTCGGCCTCAAGCTGCTGACTCCAGAAGCCGTCAAAGCTTGGCAGTTTTGCACCTTCAGAGCCGACAACATTCACTCGGCTGTAGAGCTTTAGCGTTGCTCTAATAGCCTCGCCCTTATATGCCGATGTGCGGGAGACATTGAGTCGCAACATAAGGTCATCCTTTGCAAGCTGACCCGATGCGCGCTGCTCAAGACTCTGCTCCTGCTCGCGAGACGATCCTTGAGGGTCACTCTGCTCACCACCGTCACCTTGACGCACCTCAATAGGGGTCTTTTGGGTGGTGTAGCTCTTGCCATCTACGCCGATAGTCGCCACACCAATAGCCAACTCTCCAGAATTTTTTGCCTTCAGAACATAGCTGATTGTATAGTTGATACTCTTTGTCATCGATCCATTTACAATCTGCACAGAGGAGCCGTGCGAGACAGATGGACCCGCAAGAACATCAAAACCCTCAAACGATGGAGCTACAAACGACTTATCATCAGGCTTGGCATTGAGTGAAAATTCAACCCTGAAGGCGTCCGACGCATTGACAATCATCGGAGCATTAGTCTGAAAGAGCACCTCCTCGGCATAGGCCACACAAAACATAAAAACCGCCAAAATGGCGACAAAAACTCTCTTTCCCATATATTGGAAACGAATAAAACGCAAATTTATTGCCAATTGGCAACTATACTACCACTGGCATTTACAGAACAAATCCGCCATAGGCGGATAGTAAAGCAATTATAAGACGGTACGAAAAGGCTCGTCCCGCAAACTCTATTTTGGGTGTGGTTTTGCAACGCTCAGTAAAATTATCCGCGATGGGCTGTACCTACTGCACAGCCCATTACGAGCAACTCTTGTTAGCGGAAGCAAAAACCTTCCAAAATCAAATTAATGTGCAAAATCTGCAAAGAAATCGTTACCCTTATCATCTACGATGATGAATGCAGGGAAGTTCTCAACATAGATCTTGCGGACAGCCTCCATACCGAGCTCTGGGAAGTCTACAACCTCAACGCTCTTGATAGAGTTCTTTGCAAGGATAGCTGCTGGACCACCGATAGAGCCGAGGTAGAAGCCACCGTGAGCCTTACAAGCGTCAGTAACAGCCTTAGAGCGGTTACCCTTTGCAACCATAACCATAGAGCCACCAACGCTCTGGAAAAGGTCTACATATGGATCCATACGACCAGCAGTAGTAGGGCCAAATGAACCTGAAGCCATACCAGCAGGGGTCTTTGCAGGACCTGCGTAGTATACAGGGTGGTTCTTGAAGTACTCTGGCATAGGCTTACCCTCGTCAAGCATCTGCTTAATGCGAGCGTGAGCAATATCACGAGCAACAATAAGTGTACCCTTAAGGTTGAGGCGAGTCTTAATAGGATACTGAGTAAGAATCTCACGAACCTTATCCATACCCTCGTCAAGATCGATATCTACAGCTGGAGACATTGCTGGAGCCTGCTCTGGAAGGAAGCGAGCTGGATTCTTCTCAAGCTGCTCAATGAAGATACCCTCAGAAGTGATCTTAGCCTTGATATTACGGTCTGCAGAGCAGCTAACGCCGATAGCTACTGGGCAAGATGCTGCGTGGCGAGGTGCGCGGATTACGCGAACATCGTGTACAAGGTACTTACCACCAAACTGTGCGCCGATGCCCATATCCTGGCAAATCTTGAGAATCTTCTCCTCCCACTCCAGGTCACGGAAGCAACGACCGCCCTCGTTACCAGATGTTGGAAGCTCATCAAGATAACCTGCAGAGGCCTTCTTAACGGTTGCAAGACACATCTCAGCAGATGTACCACCGATACAAACTGCAAGGTGATATGGAGGACAAGCAGAGGTACCAAGATCCTTAATGTGCTCCTTGAAGAACTTTACGAGTGACTCCTCGTTAAGCAGCGCCTTTGTCTGCTGATAGAGGAAGGTCTTATTTGCCGAACCACCACCCTTAGTGATAAAGAGGAACTCGTACTCCATACCTGGGTGACCACCGTAGATGTCAATCTGTGCAGGTAGGTTAGTACCAGAGTTGTGCTCGTCAGTCATAGTGATAGGCACAACCTGTGAGTAGCGAAGGTTACGCTCTGCATAGGTCTGGTAAGCACCGCGAGAGATATACTCTGCATCCTCAACACCGGTATAAACATCCTCACCCTTGTGAGCAACACAGATAGCAGTACCTGTATCCTGGCAAGTTGGAAGCTCGCCCTCAGCAGCAACAACAGAGTTCATAAGCATTGTGTATGCAACAAACTTGTCGTTATCTGTAGCCTCGCTATCCTCAAGAATGTTACGAAGTTTCTGCAGGTGTGAAGCGCGGAGGTAGAAAGATACATCTGTATATGCCTCCTTTGCAAGCAACTCAAGACCCTTTGGGTCTACCTTCAAAATCTGACGACCGTCACACTCTACAACCTTTACATAGTCCTTTGTAAGCAGACGATACTCGGTGTTGTCACGCTCAATTGGGAGCGGCTCCTGATAAATGAATTCAGCCATAATATTATAGTTTAATTAGTGATTTCCAATTATAAACATACAAAGGTATAAAATTATGCTGAAAGATAAAAGGTGAAAGGTAAAACTTTTCGTTTTTTTCGTTATATTTGCAACTGTTATGACTATTATTGACCTTCTTTTAATAGCCGTGGGGCTGTCTATGGATGCCTTTGCGGTCTCTATCGGCAAGGGTTTGTCGGTTAAGAGTCTGCGCCCTGTTCACAGCCTTATTGTTAGCTGTTGGTTTGGTGGTTTTCAGGCTCTTATGCCAATTATTGGTTACTTTTTGGGCGTGAGTTTTGCTGGTTTTGTAGAGAGTGTTGACCACTGGATAGCATTTGTTCTGCTGGGGATTATTGGCTTCAATATGATTCACGAGTCGCTATCTAAAAAATGTGAGGCTGGTAGTGCCGATTTTGGGGCAAAGGCAATGTTTCCCCTGGCAGTTGCAACGAGCATAGATGCTCTTGCGGTTGGCATCTCGCTTGCATTTCTAAAACAGAACATTTTCACGCCAGCGCTAACTATTGGCATCACTACTGCAGCGCTATCAGCCATAGGTTTATACATTGGCCACATCTTTGGTTGTAAATACAAGTCAAAGGCCGAATTTATGGGTGGTGCGGTGCTTATACTTATTGGCATAAAAATTCTTGTAGAGCATACATTATAAAAAACTGTAATACTATGAACAACAAGCAGTTACAACTTAATCCTAACAAGGTTGTTTCATACTTAGGCAAGCCTTGTGATCAGCTAACAAAGGCAGATATTGTAAAGTTTATTTGTGACAACGAAATCCGTATGGTCAACTTTATGTATCCTGCGGGTGATGGTCGACTCAAGACTCTAAACTTTGTTATCAACAACGCTGAGTATTTAGATACTATCCTCTCTTGTGGCGAGAGAGTAGATGGCAGTAGCCTCTTCCCATTTATTGAGGCGGGCAGCAGCGACCTATATGTGCTTCCGCGATTCTCAACAGCCTTTGTTGACCCATTTGCCGAGATACCTACACTTACGATGCTCTGCTCATACTTCAACAAGGATGGTCAAACACTTGAGAGCTCTCCTGAGAATACACTTCGCAAGGCTTGCAAGGCCTTTAATGAGGTTACAGGTATGGAGTTTGAGGCTATGGGCGAGTTGGAGTACTATGTTATTGCACCAGATGAGGGTATCTTCCTTGCAACCGACCAGAAGGGTTACCACGAGTCGGCTCCATATGCAAAATTCAACCACTTCCGCACACAGTGTATGGCATATATTGCCCAGGCGGGTGGACAGATTAAGTATGGTCACTCTGAGGTGGGTAACTTTGCTATTGACGGTATGATCTACGAGCAGAACGAGATAGAGTTCCTCCCTGTTCCGGCACTAAAGGCTGCCGACCAGCTGATGGTTGCAAAGTGGATAATCCGCAACTTGGCATATCAGTATGGCTACGACATAACCTTTGCCCCTAAGATTACTGCGGGTAAGGCTGGCTCAGGTCTGCATATACATATGCGTATAGTTAAAGATGGTGTAAATCAGATGGTTGAGGGTGGCGAACTCTCGGCAACTGCTCGCAAGGCAATTGCCGGAATGATGATTCTTGCACCATCTATCACCGCCTTTGGAAATACAAATCCTACATCATACTTCCGCCTTGTACCGCATCAGGAGGCTCCGACAAATATCTGCTGGGGCGACAGAAACCGCTCGGTGCTTGTCAGAGTACCTCTGGGTTGGACAGCCAAGAGAGATATGTGCAGCATAGCAAATCCTCTGGAGCTTGTACGCCACTACGACACAACGCAGAAGCAGACTGTAGAGATGCGCTCACCAGATGGTAGCGCAGATATCTACCAGCTCATAGCAGGTCTTGCTGTTGCGTGTCGATATGGTTTTGAGATGGAGAATAGTCTTGAAATTGCAGAGAAGACATATGTCAATGTGAATATCCACCAAGCAGAGAATGCTGAGAAGTTAGCATCCTTAGCAACTCTTCCTGACAGCTGCTACGCCTCTGCTGAGTGTCTAAACTCTCAGCGTGAGATTTTTGAGTCTCACGGCGTATTTAGCCCAGCAATGATCAACGGTGTGATAAAGAAGCTGAAGAGCTATAACGACCAGACTCTGCGTCAGGATATTGACAACGACACCGAGAAGATGCTATCGCTTGTACGCCAATACCACCACTGTGGATAGCATAATGGCAGAGAGGGGGATCTCTATTCGCCCTGCAAAGATTAACGATGCAGAGCTAATAGCCAGAGTGGTTGCTTTTGCCATTGGAGAGGCAGAGACCCTGCAATCATACT
>JAFOYS010000311.1 GCA_017391435.1 Alistipes sp.
AGGCTTGGATATTTCGGATATTGTTAAGCACAAGGCGGCTAATAGCAACGATGCGGATATACTCAAGGGCCGAGAAGTGGCTCACTACCCCCTGAGCCTCAAGGCGTGTGGCTGTAGAGCGGAAAATCCACGGAATAAAGGCTATAAATCCATAGTGGCCCTCTGGCACTGCTGCCTGCAGGTCGCGTATGCGAATAAGGTGCTCTATACGCTCGTGCGGGGTCTCTATATGTCCATACATCATTGTAGCCGAGGTAGGCAGATTCATCAAATGTGCTTGATGCATTACCTCTATCCACTGCTCAACGCTCGGCTTGGCAGGTGAGATAATCTTACGCACCCTGGGTACAAGAATCTCGGCGCCAGCACCGGGCAGAGAGTCAAGACCCGCAGCGACAAGTCGCTCTAGGGTCTGCTGAGTAGTAAGGCCGCTAATCTTTGCTATATGGGCAACCTCGGGCGCTCCAAGGGCGTGTAGTCGCAAACTTGGATATCTTCTCTTAAGCTCGCGGAACAGATTCTCGTAGAACTCTATGCCGAGTTTTGGGTGCATACCGCCCTGCAGAAGCAGCTGATTTCCGCCAAGCTCAATCAGGCGCGCAATCTTCTCGTCATACTGCTCAAGGGTGGTAATATAGTGCTTTTCGGTCTGATGGGGCTTGCAGTGGAAGTTACAGAACAGACAGCCCGAGGTGCAGACATTTGTCGTATTTACATTACGGTCTATCTGCCAAGTGACAACACTCTGATCTGGCACCATATCACGACGAAGCGCATCTGCCGCCTGAGCAAGGGTCGGAAGTGGTGCGTTGTCATAGAGATAGCAGGCCTCATCATACGAAAGGGCCTCTCTGTTAAGTGCTCTCTGAATTATATCTTGTACAGGCTGCATACTACTTTCTACGACCCTTTTTGACAGTTGTGTTGAATGTTATTGTCGGCTCCTCGATTCTCACGCCATCAATCTCGACAAATGTAAAGTCAAGCATACGACGGCGAAGGTCTGCGCTCTTGACCTTAACCCTCACCTTATCACCAAGGGTAAATGTATTGCCCGTAGAGTGTCCATAGACCTCATAGCGAGCCTCGTCAAAGCGGTAGTAGTCGCCCGTAATATCTCGCATAGCCACCATACCCTCAACAATTGAGTCCTCAAGCTCTACAAAGATTCCCCACTCTGACATACCAGAGATATGGCCGTCAAACTCCTGACCTACCTTATCGGCCATAAATTCAACCATCTTGTACTTTATAGATGCGCGCTCAGCCTCAGCTGCAACGACCTCTCGCTCAGAGGAGTGCTCGCACAGAGACTCCAGAGCATCACGATCTGCGCTCTTGCCACCGTCAAGGTATCTCTGCAGCAGTCGGTGCACCATCATATCTGGATAGCGGCGGATTGGCGAAGTGAAGTGGGTGTAGTATGGAAATGCCAGACCGTAGTGGCCGATATTTGCTGTGGTATAGACTGCCTTGGCCATAGAGCGGATAGCGAGCATACTTACTACATTCTGCTCTGGCTTGCCCTTTATATCTGCCATCAGCTGATTAAGCTCCTTTGACACCGCAACACCCTTCTGTGCCTTAAAGAGGTGTCCAAAGCGGAGGATAAATGTGCGGAAGCGCTCAAACTTCTCGCTATTTGGCTCATCGTGCACACGGAAGACCATTGTCCTCGGCTTACCATTTCGCTTAGCGCAGAATGTAGCCACACGACGGTTTGCAAGCAGCATAAACTCCTCAATAAGCTGATTTGCCTCCTTCTGCACCTTGAAGTAGACGCCTGTAGGATGTCCGTTCTGGTCAAGATGGAACTTTGCCTCTCGGCGATCGAAGGCTATTGCGCCCTTGCGGTAGCGATCCTTACGAAGGCCCTGAGCAAGGCGGTGCAGAGTGAGAATCTCCGAGCACATATCTCCCTGACCACTCTCAATAATCTGCTGAGCCTCCTCGTATGTAAAACGGCGGTCAGAGTAGATTACCGTACGGCCAAACCACTCGCTATGTACCTTGAGTTTCTCATCAATAGTAAATACGGCAGAGAAACAGAGTTTCTCCTCGTGCGGGCGCAGTGAGCAGAGCTCATTTGAGAGTCGCTCTGGCAGCATCGGTATAGTTCTATCAACAAGATAGACAGATGTACCACGCTCAAGAGCCTGATCGTCTATTACACTGCCTGGACGGACATAGTGGGTCACATCGGCAATATGTACGCCGACCTCCCACAGCCCCTCGCCCACTGAGCGAACAGAGAGTGCATCGTCAAAATCCTTTGCATCTGCCGGATCGATTGTAAGTGTAGCCACATCGCGCATATCTCTACGCTCGGCATAGTCCTTAGCCGTAATTGTACCATCTATCTGAGCTGCAGCCTGCTCTACCTCCTGCTCAAACTTATAGGGCAGGTCGTACTCAAGCAGTATGGCGTGCATCTCGGCATCATTATCGCCCGTAGAGCCCAGAATATCAACAAGTTCGCCGATAGGCATATCGTCGCCATCGTACCACTCCTTGATTCTTACAGCCACCTTATCGCCAGTCTGTACATTAGGATACTTCTTGCGAGAGAGGTATATATCTACAGGCATTCGGCGTGAGTCTGGAGCCACGATAATAGCACTCTTTGACACCACATCCGCAACACCGGCATAGCAGCGGTCACTGCGCTCAAGAATCTTTACAATCTCGCCCTCTAAAGCACCTGTTCGCGCTGTATGGGTGACTACAAACTCAACCTTATCGCCATTAAGCGCGTGGTGAGTATTGCGAGAGTGGATAAAGACATCCGAGTCTAACTCAGGACAAGAGACATATAGATTTCCGTTGTTACTCATATCAGCAACACCCTGATAGCGTGGCAGTTTACTGCGTGAGAGGTGGTAATTACCACGACCTTCACACTCAATAAATCCCTGCTCAAGCAGTGTGTCGAGTATTCGCTTTGTCATATCTCTTCCGCCCTTATCTGCGCCACCAGAGGCTGCAGCAAGACCCTTAAGGGTAAACTTACGCTCTGGCTGCTCGCGGAACATTCCAACTATAAAACTTGCGCGGTCACTAAACGACTCACGCACATTCTTCTTTCTTCCCATAACTAACCTATTTTACTGTTAGTGCAATCTTTGTCATCATCTCAATGCCGACCTCTATAGCCCTCTCATCAGGTGCAAAGGTTGAACTATGACTCCTTCCAGCACTTGTTCCAACACCTAAACGGTAGAAGAGCGACGGATAGTGTTCTGTATAAAAACCAAAATCTTCAGCCGTATAGCGTTTTTCAAGCTCTACGACCTCACACACTCCATTAGCCGCAGAGGCTGCAAGAGCTATCAGCGCAGCATCATTTACAACTGTCGGGTAGCCGTGATTTATATCCAACTCTGTAGTTGTGCCATACAGAGCATCTACCCTACCTACAATATCCTGCAGTGCACTCCAAGTACTCTCACGCACAGACTTGTCAAAGGTTCGCATTGTACCCTCCATATATACAATATCGGGCACTATATTTGTCGCGCCATCTGCCACAACCTTACCTATAGAGAGCACCAAAGAGTCGCTATTAAGCCCTGTAGCCTGTGTAACAATGCTTGCTGCGGCAGAGACAGTATCGTTCAGCTTGTCACGCATAGCTCCGTGACCACCACGGCCACGAACATAGAATCTAAGTTCGTCATTAGAGGCCATAAACGCACCTGCGCAGAGACCTATCTGCCCCACCTCAAGGGCGCCATCTGTGTGATTTGCAATAACTGCCACAACATTGTACCCCTCAAATGGTCGCTCTGCAAGCACCATACTCGCTCCGCCCGGATTGCACTCCTCGCCAGGCTGAAAAACGCCGAATATAGTACCCTCAAAGTTGCGAGAGACATTGAGTCTTTGAAGCGTTCCAAAGAGCACTGCCGCGTGCATATCGTGACCACAAGCGTGCATAACACCACTACTCTTAGAGGCGTAGTCAAAGCCAGTCTGCTCTGTAATCGGCAGAGCATCAATATCTGCACGAAGCACCACCGCGCGGGTCAAATCTCCCTGACCCTCAATCTTTGCAATAACACCCGTGCCTGCAACTCTACGATAGGCAATACCCTCGGCCTCAAGCGCAGATTCAATAAACTGGGCCGTCTGAAACTCCTCAAAAGAGAGTTCAGGGTACATATGAATATGTCTACGAAACTCTATAGGCGTCATAACAATCTGATTTCAAACAATTTACTCCAATTCTTACCTGTCACAAAAATTCTCTTTGTAGCACTGTCATAAGCAATGCCGTTCAGCACATCAGTAGTAACAGTATACTCGCTCTGCGGGAGCAAGCCACGAAGGTCTACGATAGTCTCTACAACACCACTCTTAGGGTCGATAATCACAATCTGATCAAGGGTATAGACATTTGCCCAAATCTTACCATCAATCCACTCAAGCTCATTTAGATATGGTAGTGACTCGCCGTTGCAAGTGACAGCAATACGACGCTTTAGAGCAAGGCTCTGCGGGTCAAGCACACGAATATCTGGCGTGCCGTCGCTCATATAGAGGCTCTCTCCGTCTGTTGTCAGTCCCCAGCCCTCGCCCTTATACTTGCGCTGGTCTATCTGGCGAAGAGTCTTACGGTCGTATATGTGCATAACGCCATTCTGCCAAGTGAGCTGATATATCTTGTCACCAAGAAGTGTAATACCCTCGCCAAAGTGCTCTGCGGGAAGAGTCGCCACAACTGTGCTCTTACCCGTACTAAGGTCAGTATACTGCAGTCGGGACTCTCCATAGTTACCAGTTCCCTCCCACATCAGACCATCGACAAACTGCAAGCCCTGAGTGTAGGCGTCTGTCTGATGCTCGTAAACATTAACCACCTCAACCTCTGCCACTTGTGCGCGAGCGACAGCTGGCGTATTTGAGCTCTTCTGCCTTGTGCTGCCGCAAGAAACCACCGCTGTGCAGGCAATAAGTATGTAAAATATTCGCTTCATATAGTGCAAAGGTACAAAATATTAAGCATTGAAGTAGTAATATCCGAAAAAATTTTGTATCTTTGCGCTCTGGTTAGCGAAAAATTTGAGATAATTATAACAAATATAGACTATGGAGATTACAAGAGTACAAAAGGAGCAGGGCGTTTCACTGCTCAAGGTTGTAGTTGGCGAGGCTGATTACAAGGAGGCTGTAGAGAAGATGTTGCGTGACTACAAGCGCAAGGCAAATGTTCCTGGATTCCGTCCAGGTATGGTACCTATGGGCATCGTTCGCAAGATGTATGGCAAGGGTGTTGTTGCTGAGCAGTCTTACCGCACCGCTTCTAATGCAGTGTTTGAGTATTTGCAGGCTGAGAAGATTGACTATCTTGGCGATGTTATCCCAGCTGAGGAGCAGGGTGCATTTGACTTTGACAACTCTACTGAGTTTGAGTTCGTATTTGAGATTGGCGAGGCTCCAAAGTATGATGTTCAGCTCTCTACAAAGGATAAGCTCACATACTACAAGATTAAGATTAGCAAGGAGATGCACAACAACTTCCTTGACAACTATCTTCGTCTCTTCGGCAAGCTTGTAGAGGTTGAGAAGGTAAAGAACGATGAGGCTCTTACTGTAACCCTTGACAACGGCGAGCTTCGCGTAGAGGATGCATATGTAGGCCTTATCTCTATGTCAGAGGAGGAGCGCAAGCCTTGGATTGGTAAGAAGGTTGGTTACAAGACCACTATCAACATCAACGAGATGTACTCTACCCCTGCACAGCGTGCTGCAATGCTCCACGTAAAGGAGGAGGAGCTTGAGGGTATCAACCCTGAGTTTGAGCTTGAGATTACTATGATTCGTCAGTTTGCTAATCCAGAGCTTAACGAGGAGTTCTTCAAGACTGCATTCCCAGAGGGTAATATTACCGACAAGAAGGGTCTTGACGAGTACATTGACGCACAGATTGAGGCAGAGATGTCTCGTGAGTGCGACTATATGTTTGCTGCACACACTCGTAACTTTATGATTGAGAAGGCTGCTCTTGCAATGCCTACTGAGTTCCTCAAGCGTTGGCTCTACACTATCAACGAGGGTAAGTTCACTATGGAGGATATCGAGAAGGACTTTGATGGCTTTATCAAGATGTTCACTTGGAACTATATCCAGCGTCAGATTATCACTGCTGAGGG
>JAFOYS010000312.1 GCA_017391435.1 Alistipes sp.
AACCGACTGAGCTATTCAGGCATTTTTAAGAACCATCACAGAGTGTTCTGCGTTTTTCGTGGTGCAAATATAGGGGCTTTTTTTTTATCCACCAAATATTTTGCAAAAAAAATTAAAAAAAAGTGTAACTTTGTGCCGTGAAACGATTTTTACCTATATTTATTATACTATTAACAGCTGTTTTTTCTACATTAGCTGCTGAGCAAGGAGCTGCTTTAGACTTTGCTCTATCTCGCCACGACTTTGGAACAATTGCCGAAGATGGTGGTGCGGTATGTCAAAAATTTGCCTTTACCAACAAGGCAAACAAGCCCATTGTAATACTTGATGTCACTGGAGGGTGTAGCTGCACCAAGGCAAAATTTGAGCGACAACCTGTTTTGCCGAGCAAGGGTGGAGAGATAGAGATCTGTTTTGACCCTATGAACCAACCAGAGGGTAGCTTTTTCCGAAAGATTGTCATCACCACATCTGTCTCTCGCCAGACCATATCAATCTCGGGAAGCATCACCCCACGCAAAAAGAGCATTGAAGAGCAGTATCCTCTAATTTTAGGCGGAGCTCTTCGCATAGAGCAAAACTACCACTCTTTTGGTTATGTTGAGCACGGCAAGGCTATTGGCAGCAGCTTTGGAATAATCAACACCTCTGACACACCTCTTACCATAACGCTCATTGCAAGCCAAGAGAGCGGTCATCTTTCGCTACACTACCCTAAGACTCTTGCCCCTCACCAAAGTGGCGTGATTGACTTTGGTTACAACCTTGCTGCAGAGTGTAATAAGTATGGAACGCTGCAAGATATACTCTACATTGACATAAACTCTACGCGCTCGCCTTATCCGCTCATTATCAACGGCATAGCCATTGACAATCGCAAAATCAACACAGATAAAGAGTGGCAGAAGATACAATTAAGCGAAAATTTTATTAAATTTGGCACTTCAAAACACTCTAACAAGGCTGTTAGTCGCCATATAACCGTTAGCAACATTGGCCTTGAGCCGCTGATTATAAGAGCAATAGAGTGTGATAACAAGGCCTTCAGCGCAGCTTTAGTTGGCAAGAGTGTTGTTGACTCTGACAGCGAGAGTCTGATAGAGGTGCGATTCAACCCATCTACGGCTGACTTTGGAGCGGTAGTAGGCAGTATAATGATTATAACAAACGACCCGCAGCAACCCTCAAAGCGGTTAAAGGTTACTGCGATAGTAGAAAAATAGACAATATGTTTGAAATTTTAAGTAGAGAGCTACTTGCCGAGAACATCTGGCAGACCAAGGTCTACGCACCTCGTATTGCCAAGTCGGCAAAGCCGGGACAGTTTATCATTGTCCGCGCCGAGGAGCGTGGCGAGCGCATTCCACTAACCATTGCCGATTACAACACCGAGGAGGGGTCAGTAACAATGGTTACTCAGGCATTAGGTGTGTCAACACGAAAGATTGTTGCCAAGGATGCTGGTGAGAGTTTTGCAGATGTTGCAGGCCCTCTTGGTCGTCCATCTGACTTTGTAGCAGAGGATATTACAGAGCTGCAAAAAAAGCGTTTTATCTTTGTTGCCGGTGGTGTAGGTACTGCGCCTGTATACCCACAGGTAAAGTGGCTCCACGAGCACGGCGTAGAGGTAGATGTTATTATCGGTGCCAAGAGTAAAGATATGCTCATCTACACCGAGAAGATGCGCGCCGTGGCGACAAACCTCTATATTGCCACTGACGATGGTAGCGAGGGCTTCCACGGGCTTGTCACAACGCTGCTTGAG
This sequence comes from Alistipes sp., assembly GCA_017391435.1. GTDB lineage: Bacteria > Bacteroidota > Bacteroidia > Bacteroidales > Rikenellaceae > Alistipes. The sequence goes on from JAFOYS010000312.1 coordinate 1,766, forward strand.
ACACTTATTACCGAGCAGGGCAAGAGCTACGACTGCTGCGTGGCTATCGGCCCGATGATTATGATGAAGTTTGTCACCCTTACAGCAAAGAAGTTCTCTCTGCCTTGCATTGTATCACTCAACGCCCTTATGGTTGACGGTACGGGTATGTGCGGAGCTTGTCGCGTAACTATTGCGGGCAAGACAAAGTTCACCTGCGTGGATGGCCCAGAGTTCAACGCCTACGATGTAGACTTTGACGAGGCTATGCGCCGTCAGGGTATGTACCGCACACAGGAGCAGCGCGCAGCGGCTATTGTTGCAGAGCGCGAGGCTGGACATAAGTGTAACATTGGTTTGGATAAATAATTGAATTACAATCCGTTATGGCAAATAAGATACCACGCGTACCGGTACGCGAACAAGATCCGGCAGTTCGTGCAACAAACTTCAGCGAGGTCTGCCTTGGCTACTCACTCGAGGAGGCAACACTTGAGGCGACCCGCTGTTTGAATTGTAAAAATCCGCGCTGCGTAGCTGCCTGCCCTGTAGGCATTCAGATTCCGCAGTTTATTGAGGCTCTAAAGGGTGGCGATGTTGAGTCGGCTGCTCAGATTATCTCTCGTGACTCGTCTCTGCCGAGCATCTGTGGTCGTGTATGTCCACAGGAGAGTCAGTGTGAGGGTAGCTGTATTCTGGGCATTAAGGGCGAGAGTGTTGCCATTGGCAAACTTGAGCGTTTTGTTGGCGACTGGAGCCTTAACAACCCACAGCAGGTCACTCTACCACAGAGCAACGGCAAGCGTGTAGCTATTGTAGGTAGTGGCCCTGCAGGTCTTGCCTGCGCGAGCGACCTTGCCAAGTTGGGCTATCAGGTGACAGTCTTTGAGGCTCTGCACGAGGTGGGCGGAGTGCTTGTCTATGGCATTCCAGAGTTCCGCCTACCAAAGAAGGGGGTTGTTGCTAAGGAGATTGATAGCGTAAAGCGCTTGGGCGTAAAGTTTGAGACAGATGTTATTGTAGGCCGCACAGTTACTATCGACTCACTGATGGATGAGGAGGGTTTTGATGCAGTCTTTGTGGGTTCTGGTGCTGGTCTTCCACGCTTTATGGGCATTGAGGGCGAGAACCTCAACGGCGTACTGTCTGCAAACGAGTTCCTCACTCGCGCAAACCTTATGCGCGCATATGATGACCAGTACGACACCCCAATATATGTCGGACAGCGAGTAGTTGTTGTCGGTGGAGGTAATGTGGCTATGGATGCCGTACGCACTGCACGCCGACTTGGCGCAGAGGCTACTATCGTCTACCGCCGCTCTGAGGCTGAGCTTCCTGCTCGCCTTGAGGAGGTACACCACGCAAAGGAGGAGGGTATTGAGTTCCGTATGCTAACAAACCCTACACGAGTTCTTGGCGACGATAAGGGCTGGGTAGTAGGCCTTAACTGCCTTAAGATGGAGCTTGGCGAGCCTGATGCAAGTGGTCGTCGCTCCCCTATTGAGGTTGAGGGATCAGACTTTGAGATTGCCTGCGATGTGGTTATTATGGCTCTTGGCACATCTCCAAACCCACTTATTGCCTCAACAACCGCAAACCTTGAGACAACCCGCCGTGGATGTATCGTTGCCGACGAGGATGGCCGCACAACACGCAAGGGCGTCTTTGCCGGTGGTGACACCGTCACTGGCGCTGCCACAGTAATCCTCGCTATGGGCGCAGGTCGCAAGGCCGCCGCAGCAATTGACAAATACCTGCAGGAGGAGTGTTAATTATTAGCTGTTGGCTATTAGCTATTAGCCATTAGCCGTTGGCATATAACAGAGGCTGACTTTTGGGCAACCATTATTTTATTTTAACTAATTGATTTTCAGTGTTTGTTTTTACGAAAAGTCTGAAATCGAGCATCTTTCGCTGATGCTATATGTATAAACAAAATTGGTGCGTGACGGGACTACATCGTTCCCTACACGCACCAATTTTTGTGTATAGACTATTCT
>JAFOYS010000313.1 GCA_017391435.1 Alistipes sp.
GCAACTGTTTGGAGCACTGCTCAAGAGTCTCTTTGGTGCACTTGTCTCTTAGCACCTTGTTGGCACCTGTACCTACAATATCTTTTATCTGACGCTCAACAGCCTGCTGACCCGCATCTAATGCTACGCGCTTTGTTGCCTGCGCACTGCTCTGCTTAATGGCTCGCTGCACGGCCTGTTGTGAGGACTCGCATATACTTTTAGAGGTCACCTTTTGGGTCATATCAGTAGCTGTGGTTCGCACTGCTCGGCTCACCGTATGCTCTGCACTCTCACGGCCTAAAGCCTTGATTAGTATATTGTCAGCATTGTGCTGTAACACCTCGCCAGAGATAGCCTGAGCCGCTTTGTGCTTTGACCCCTTAATCATAGCGCCCTGAGCCGTCTCACGCCTAAGCACGCGCACGGCAATACGCTCACCAAACTCTTTGCCAACGGCCTTTGTGGCCATATCTTGAGCAATCTCCTTGGTGCTCTTCTCTACAACGGCACTCTTGATACTCTTCTTGGCAGCCTTCTTGAGCAGTTTGCTCAGTATCTGTGCTTCTGCCGTAGCAAAGAGGGCTATGCACAGCGCACATAGCAGAGCAACAAGTATCGGACGACGGTTAGAAGTTCTCATAGACATACTGTTTAAAGGAGTCTTGGGTAGATAGCAGGTCTCTATTTAGAGTGTCAAAGAGCGATGAGGAGGAAGTCGTAACACTCTTGTTGATAACCTTGCCTATTTGTGTGGCAAAGAGCTCAAGTTGCTCATTTATGCCCTTGCTCTTGTCATTCTCTGACCAGAGACTGTATATAAGGTCTGCAGCATCGGCAGCAATGCCCACACCTGGAATGAGCGAAACTATAGTAAGTCCCCAGCCGGCCCAATCAATCTTGCTCTTTATCTGCTCAATCTTCTCTATTGGTCGCCAGTCTATCTCTATAATCGAGTAATTATCAGTGCTATAGCTCTGCTGTAGTGCAAAACTCTGGTCGCTATTGCTCTGTGCTAATAACCGCTCGGCAATAACTGCTCGGCAACTCTCTACGCTGTGCTTAAAGTCATTTGTAGCGTCATATAGCACCTCTGCAATATGTTTCTGGCTTAGCACCTGGCCAACTTTGTACTCAAAGAACTGGCGTATAGAGAGTGAGTCGGTCTGCTCGTGGGTGAATATCTCGTCCAAAATTCCGCGATTGATCTTGTCTAAACCATCCTCAAGCACTATCGGTAGTCCTCGTTCAATATAGTCAGCAATCTCGTTCATTACAGACACTTGCATATTACCTAAAAGCTTACGCTCGTTTGCACAGTACTCTTCTACCATCTTTTTGACTTGGGGCAGAACCGCTGCTCGCTTAATTGTATATACAGAGTCTATTTGTGGGGAAAGATTGCTACCTGAAAAGGCCTTTCTTGCCGCTCGTATGTATGGATACTCGTGACTGCCGAGTGTGGCTATAAGAGTACTCTCAAGTAGTGGTCGGAGAAATTGAGCCTCGTCGCTATGCTCACAGTAGTAGCTGCCCATAGCGTCAATATCTAATGTAGCAAAGTGGCTACAAACTGCATCTCTACGCTGCTGCAAAATAAAGCTGTAGTCGCTACTGAGCAACGAGTCTGGCTCTGCGTACTTAGCAATAGTCTCCAACTCCCCATAGCTGTAGCGGCTATAGTCTACCTCATTTGCCAAATAGTCCGCTAAGAATGCTCTATGCTCACCGTATCTGTAGTAGCTATCTATTACCTTATAGATATTACCTGATGCTATGCTGCTGTTTATCTCAATCTCGGCAGGAGATAGTTGTGGCGCTATAGGCTTTGTCGTTGAGCAACGACATAGAGCCATAACGCCAATACAAATATATATTATCTTGGTTACTCTGCTAAGCATAATTCTCTACTAATCCTCATCATCAAGGTCAAGATCCTCGTCGTAGATAAACATCTCATCCATTACGGCGTCAATCTCTCGGCGCTCTTTCTTTGTCGGACGACCTGTGCCTCGCTCACGGAATACAAAGATGGTCTCACGAGGAATATTGAGTTTGTCCAACTCGCTCTGCGGGGTAATGTTCTGACAGAACTGCATAACATTCTTTGCCGGCTGACGGTTTGCAACAAGCTCCGTTACAAGGTAGGAGTATGTAATCATACCCCTCTTAACATCTATCTTATCCCCAATCTTAGCCTCCCTTGACGGCTTGGCATAACTACCATTTACCGTCACACGGTTATTCCTAATCGCATCGGCAGCATCGCTTCGGGTCTTGAAGATTCTTACTGCCCATAGGTATTTGTCTAATCTAACCTCCATATTTTGTTATTTTGAGCGGCTTTTGCCGCGTTATACTCGTCTCAAAAATGCTCACATAGCCCACCTATGCTCCGCTTTTCTCGCCTTCGCAAGCCTTGCAAAATCACACTCAAAATAACAAAATGACGCTATTTTGAGCTCTTTTGCCGCGTTATACTCGTCAAGTAATTTAGCTATTACTTGCTTTCCTTAAACTCCTTAACTTCCCTAATCTCTCTAAACTCCCTACAGCAGTCTACAGCTCATCCTCCTCCGTGCTCATTGCCGCGATGCCCTCGGGTGGCTCAAGGGTACGATTGTTTGCTTGGCGGCTGATGCTCAGAATAATTCCTAATGCGGCGGCGGTGCAGACCATAGATGTTCCTCCGTGTGAGATGAGCGGAAGATTCTGTCCCGTCTCCATAAATAGGTGTGTAGAGACCATAAAGTGGAGTAGGGCTTGGATACAGATCATCAGCGCAAGCCCCAGGGTGAGCAGTCCACCAAAGAGCCAGCGGCACGATCGGAAGATTGCTATTGCTCGGGCAAAGATCCAAGCGTAGAGTATTATCAGCATCATTCCCATAACAATACCGTACTCCTCAACAAAGAAGGAGAAGATATAGTCGCTCTCGGGGTGGGTAATCTTTGCACGCATAACAGACCTACCCGCGCCCACGCCAAACAGTCCACCGTCGTAGATGGCAATCATTGCGTGGTCAGGGTCTGTAAGGGGGCGTGTAACTGTAGTATCTGCCGGTGTTGTCCAATCCTTGATAAAGCTGGTCATACGGCTTGTTGCAGTGTGTACGCGACCTCCGCCGGCGGCAAAGTAGAGTGCTGCTGCGGCAATAATTAGCACCACAACCTTTGTCAGCTCCCACTTCAGCACTCTGGCAATGAAGATAATTGCCATACCGACAACAAACACGAGCAGGGCTGTAGAGTTATGCGCCTTGATAATTAAAGCCACAGAGGCTACTACGGGCATAACAATCTTGCAGGTGCCGTTCCAGAGTATATCTATCTGCTTCTGTCGCTCCTTACCACGCCAGCGCAGTGGGTTGAACGATGGCAGCAGTCGCTGCTTGCCTATAGTTGGCTGTGCAAAGTCAAGGTTGCGTGCCAGGAGCAGTAGTGTTGCGACCTTGAGCAGCTCTGACGGTTGAACAGTGACAAATCCCAAGTCGTACCAGCGGGCAGCACCTCCATTTGTAGAGCCAAAGAAGTAGACTCCTAAAGTGAGCAACCAGCAGATGACATAGACAAATGGCGCAGTTCTGTAGATAAATTTTGCGCTCATACAGTATGTGCCAATAAGCGTTAGTGCGGCAAGAAGTATGACGACAAGGTGTTTTGTAAATATGGCGTTGGTCTGCTGACCCATATGGGCATAGCCCATCTTAGCCACAGACGAGTAGACAACAAGTGCCGAGAGTACAAAAAGTATAGGGATGATGACCATCAACACCTTGTCGGCATTGAAGATTGTTACCTTTGAGAGTATCGATGGTACTGTCGCTCTGTTGTCCTCCATTGTTGTTACTTTTTAAGGTTTGTGTTGACCCACTCTTTAAACAGTTCACCACGCTGGCAGTAGTTCTTAAAAAGGTCAAAGCTCGCGCAGGCAGGTGAGAGTAGCACCGTATCTCCGCTCTTTGCAGCAGCAAC
>JAFOYS010000314.1 GCA_017391435.1 Alistipes sp.
CTGTAGATTTTGGTAGGAGCCTTGTTGAAGAGTACGACAGATTGAAGAGTACTAAGTAGAATAGCAGAGCCTACCGGTTGGTAGGCTCTGTTATTTTAGTACTGCTCGTTCTCGTTCGGGAAATCGCAAGATTTTACATCAGAAACATAGTGTTCAATAGCCTCTGTCATAATATCGTGCAGATTTGCATAGCGGCGTAGGAACTTTGGCGAGAAGCCCTTGTTCATACCAAGCATATCGTGGATTACAAGCACCTGACCGTCTGTGTCAGCACCTGCGCCAATACCAATTGTTGGAATTGTAAGTGCCTCAGAAACGCGCTTAGCAAGTGTTGCAGGAATCTTCTCTAGCACAAGGGCAAAGCAACCAGCCTCTTCAAGCAGTTTCGCATCGTGAATAAGCTTCTCTGCCTCTGCCTCCTCCTTTGCGCGCAGACCATAACCGCCGAACTTGTGTATAGACTGTGGTGTAAGACCGAGGTGTGCCATAACAGGGATGCCGGCAGTAAGTATTCGCTTTACAGAGTCGAGAATCTCCTCTCCTCCCTCAAGCTTAACGCCATCAGCCCCACTCTCCTTCATAATGCGAACTGCAGAGTGGAGTGCTGTCTGTGGGTCGCCCTGATATGTTCCAAATGGCATATCGCACACAACAAATGCACGCTCAACGCCGCGAACAACAGATGAAGAGTGGTAAATCATCTGGTCGAGTGTAATTGGTAGGGTTGTCTTATGACCCGCCATAACATTGGCTGCGGAGTCTCCAACAAGTATAATATCAATGCCTGCACCATCTGCAATAGAGGCCATAGTGTAGTCGTAAGATGTGAGCATAGAGATCTTCTCACCCTGCTCCTTCATCTGCTTGAGTCGCGTTGTGGTTACGGCTCTTACTTTGCTTTCTGTTGACATATTTGTATAATTTTTGTTTTAATGGTGCAAAAGTAGCGAAAATTTTACTATATTTGACAAATTAAAAACTTATTATGAACAAAATTGTAGTAATCGGTAGTTCAAACACCGATATGGTTGTTCGCTCGGAGCACCTTCCTCGTCCGGGTGAGAGTGTTTTAGGTGGCGGCTTTTTGATGGCTGGAGGTGGCAAGGGTGCAAACCAGGCTGTAGCTGTGGCTCGTATGGGTCATAGAGTGATATTCTCTGCTGCTGTGGGAAATGATATGTTTGCAGATGCTGCCATAGCTGCATACCAGCGCTTTGGTATTGATACGACATATATTGTTCGTAAGCAGACTCCATCTGGTATTGCTCTTATTATGGTTGATAGCGCGGGACAAAACTCAATCTCTGTAGCTTTGGGTGCAAATAACGCTCTTACAATTGAGGATGTAATGCCTGCATTGGAGCGGATTGAGAGCGGAGATATTGTTCTGTTGCAGCTTGAGATACCGATGGATACTGTAGATGCTTGCGTAGCTGTTGCGGCTGCAAAGGGTGCTCGAGTAGTGCTCAACCCCGCACCGGCTGCTGTTGTGTGTCAGAGTACGCTCTCAAAGCTCTATCTTATTACCCCAAATCAGACCGAGGCGCAAACTCTTACAGGTGTTGAGGTTACTGACGAGACTTCGGCAGAGAGGGCGGCTAAGGCTCTTGTGTCGCTGGGCGTAGAGCGTGTAGTTATTACTATGGGTAGCGATGGAGCTTATCTCTATGAAGATGGTAAGGGCCTGTTAATCCCTGCTTGCAAAGTCTCGGCTGTAGATACTACAGCGGCGGGCGATGTCTATAACGGAGCACTTTGTGCCGCTCTTGCAGAGGGACTTACACTTCAGGACTCGCTTCGTTTTGCAACAAAGGCCTCGGCTATATCTGTTACTCGCGTTGGAGCGCAACCTTCTGTGCCTACGCGAGAGGAAGTTGATAATTTCTAACCTAAAATCCTTTATATTATGTTTATTATTAGTAGTTACTCTTTGGCAGTTATCTTCTGCTTTATTACAATGCTCTGCTGGGGCTCTTGGGGAAATACTCAGAAACTTGCCGGCAAGACTTGGCGTTATGAGCTCTTCTATTGGGACTATGTAATCGGAATGGTCCTCTTTACACTACTCCTTGGCTTTACTATGGGTAGTATTGGTGACCAGGGTAGAAGCTTTGTGGCAGACCTTAGCCAGGCAAGTATTACAAGCATTGGTTGGGTGATTCTTGGAGGTGTGATCTTCAATGCCTCTAACATTCTTCTCTCTGCATCTACCTCGCTTGCAGGTATGTCAGTAGCCTTCCCGCTTGGTTGTGGCCTTGCATTGGTACTTGGTGTGATTAACAACTATATGGAGCAGGCAAAGGGAAATCCTTGGCTTCTTGGTCTTGGTGTGCTCTTTGTTGTTGTAGCTATTATCTGTAATGGTATGGCTGCAGGCCGTGTGGCAAAGCAGGGAGAGAGCTCTGCAAATAGTCGTAAGGGTATTATCCTTGCAGTTGTGGCAGGCCTTCTGATGTCAACCTTCTACCGTTTTGTTGTTAAGGGTATGGATATCAACAACTTTGAGCAGCCTGCAGTAGGTATGCTTACCCCTTACTCTGCAATCTTTATCTTCTCAGTTGGTGTACTGCTCTCAAATTTGCTCTTTAACACATATGTTATGAAGCGCCCATTTGTTGGTACCCCTGTAAGCTATTCTGAGTACTTCAAGGGTAGTCTCTCTACACACCTTGTAGGCATCCTTGGTGGTGCTATCTGGTGTCTTGGTACTGCATTTAGCTATATCGCAGCAGGTAAGGCTGGCGCGGCAGTGTCGTATGCTCTTGGTCAGGGCGCGCCGATGATTGCAGCCTTCTGGGGTGTATTTATCTGGCACGAGTTCAAGGGTGCAGACCGCAAGACCGGTTATCTGCTTGCGCTGATGTTCGCACTCTTTATTATCGGCTTGAGCATCATTGTTGTTGCAGGAAACTAATATATCGTAGAGTTGCACACTTGGAACAACAGTGATTTAATTTCACTTTTAGAAAGTAAAGCACTGTTTGGGCATATTTCAATAAACAAAGGTGGCGTATGAGTGAACTATGATGTTCATCACATACGCCACTAATTTAGTTTGTTAGTTTTTAGAATTCGTATTCAACAATACTATCAGCATAGCGGTTCATAGACGCTAGATATGAATTGATTATGCTGTCATCATCACTTGCTGGGACATATATCTTTCGTTCCGAAGCGTTTTCATCAAATGCGCAAGCACTACATTTAGGAGGTATGGTTGATTTGCAATAAACACTTGTAAGGCTATAGCAACGATAGATAGTACAATAAATAGGAGTCTTTTCATAACCGATATTTTGTTAATAGAGACTCCTGACTAATAAAGGTTAAATTTTAAGGTCTATTTTCGGGCAATCAATATGCTCATCTCGTAGAGTAGGTAGAGCGGTATGATTACAAGAATCATACTTATGATATCTGGTGGAGTGATTATCGCTGCGCCAATAGCAAGGACAACAACTGCGTGGCGACGATATTTTTTCATAAAAGTAGCTGTAATAAGTCCTGTCTTGGATAGGAAGTGAACAGCCACAGGAAGCTCAAAGATTAGCGCGCAGACGAGTACTAAATTGGCCACAAGAGATATGTATGAGCTTACATCAATCATATTTGTAATATCCGCACTTACACGGTATCCTGTAAGGAAATTGACCGAAAGCGGCGAGAGGATAAAGTAACCAAAAGCAATACCCAGCGCCATACAAATGACTATATATAGTATAAATAGTATACTGCTCCTTCGTTCACTTTTGCTCAGTGCAGGCAAAACAAATAGCCAAAGCTCAAAGAGTAGATAGGGTATGGCAAGAATCAGAGCAACATATAGTGCCATCATCATATGCATATTGAATTGGCCAGCCATTGATGTGTTGATGAGCGTTACTGGAGCTTGATTGATTTTGAGTACCTCACTGCCCGTATGCTCGGCAAGGTTGTACATAGCTCTATTTGTGACAAAGTCTGCAGACTTTGGCCCCATAACAGTATCCATAATTGGATCCTTAAAGATAAAAGCTACTACCATAGCTACAATCATAACCACAATAGCGCGAATAAGCCCTGGGCGCAATGCGTCAAGGTGCTCAAAAAATGTCATATTGTTCACATCTTTGCTCTCCATAAGTACAAAGATAGTAAAAAGTTTTATTTTTTCATTTTTATTTTCTATATTTGTAGTCGATTTCGGGGCGGGGTGAAATTCCCCACCGGCGGTGATAGTCCGCGACTCTCTGTTTTCAGAGACTGAATCGGTGAAATTCCGATACCGACGGTATAGTCCGGATGGTAGAGATCGAGTAGCAGGGTAGGGCATAGAGTGTCTTACTGTGCTGTGTGATGTAGCCCCGATATCTTAACAGATGTCGGATTTTTTATTTTTTGCACTATGCGAAAGCTTTTTGTAACACTACTACTAACACTTTTTCCTCTTGCGCTCTACGCGCAGGTAACAACAGCCTCTATTGCGGGTTCAGTAACAGATAGTAACAACACGGCCATTGTCGGAGCTACAGTAGTGGCGGTAAATACTGCTACAGGTGTGAGCTATGGTACAAGTGCTAATGTTGATGGAAAGTATCATCTTGATGGTCTTAAAGTCGGAGGCGAGTATGTTGTAACATTCTCCTGTGTGGGATATATTACAAGCGCTATTGACAAAATTTACCCCTCTTTGGGTCAGACTGTTGAGCTAAATACAATGCTTCAGGATCAACCATCTATAGATAGCGTGGTAGTTGTTGGAGACTACAAACTTTTTAGTAACTTCTCGTCATCTGACATTGAGGCTATGCCTACTGTAACTCGTTCTATCTACGATATTGCAAGACTCTCGCCTTACGCAGCAACTCAGCAGGAGGGTGGAGTCTCTATCGGAGGCGCAAATAGCAGATACAATAGCTTTTATATTGACGGTATTGTAAATAACGATATGTACGGCCTTACTGCTAACGGAACTAATGGTGGCCTTGCAAGTGCAAATCCTATTCCGTTAGATGCCCTTGAGCAGGTACAGATTGTCACTGCTCCGTTTGATGTGCGCCAGAGCGGTTTTACTGGTGGAGGAGTAAATGCCGTGACAAAGTCTGGTACAAACACCTTCACAGGTACCGCTTATGCTTACTATACAGACAACAACTTCTACGGAAAGGGTGCAAACAATACCCCACTATCAAAGCAGAATACACTTACATACGGAGCCTCTTTAGGTGGTGCGTTTGTTAAGAACAAACTCTTCTACTTTATCAATGCAGAGAACTCGACAAATCTCTCTCCATCTTCATACCATATTGGCGATGTAAACTGTAAGGTCTCTGAAAAGGATGCAATGGCTATTGCGAATCACTTCAAAACTCTTACTGGATATGACGGTGGCGGTTATGGTAGTCGTAATATAGAGCGTCGTAGCACATCTATTTTGGCACGCGTAGATTGGCATATTTCAGACAAACATAATCTTGCTGTGAGGTACAACTACCTTGATGCGGGCAAGGATGAGTATGTAAATTCTGCCGCTACACTGCTTTTTCACGGGTCTGGTTATACATCTGTTAGTACAACACACTCAGTGATGGCAGAGTTAGATTCGCGCCTCTCTTCGTCTCTGTTTAACTCACTGCGTGTGGGATATACGCGCGTAAGTGATGGTAGAGATACCGATACCAAGACTCCGTTTGTTACTATTGACCGTATCCGCGAGGGCGAAAAGACTGCTGTAAAGATTGGTACAGATGGTATGGCGTGCAGTAATTCTCTTGTTCAGAATAGTATTACACTCTCTGACTATCTCTCTATAAATAAGGGAAATCACAATATTACAGTAGGAACTCATAATGAGATTTTTACGGCAAAAGTTCTCTTTGTCTCAAATGCAAACGGTGCCTATACTTATAGCACTATGGAGGACTTCCTTAATGATAGACCATCTATGTTTCAGCAGACAATTCCTATTGGTGACGCCTCTACTCGCATTAACACAGCACAATTTGGACTCTTTGCCCAGGATGAGGTGTGGTTGGGTCCTGTGCAGCTGACATACGGAGTTCGTGCAGATGTTCCTGTAATATTTAACACTCCTCGCGAGAATACTGCATTTAACAGCCACGAGATTGCTCAGAAATATGGCGTAATGACAAATAGCAAACCAAAGAGTCATATACTGCTATCCCCACGCGTTGGTTTTAAGTGGTATGCCCTAACAAACGCTAAATTAAAGATGACTCTGCGAGGCGGCGCCGGTATTTTTACTGGCCGTATTCCTTTTGTCTGGATTACAAACTGCTACTCAAATACGGGTATGACTCAGACTGGCTATACACTGTATGGAGATGATATTCCGCAGTTTGGCGTCTCACCAAGTGGCAGCGCTGGAACAAGTGCCAATCCGGTAATATATGTCGCTGATCGTAAATTCCGTATGCCACAGACATTCAAAGCGAATCTCGCTCTTGAGACAGTGTATAGGGGTTGGAAGATGACTCTTGAGGGTATATATGCAAAGAGTATTAATGATATCTCTATTAGAAACATTGTAGCTTCTGATAATGGCTCAAAACTCTATGCTGTAAACAGTACTATGGCAAATCAGAGTAACACTACACCTTACTACGACTCAAGTGCAAAGAAGAGCTTCTCGTCTATATATCTGCTTGAAAATGAGAATCGCGGTTACGCATATAACCTCTCTGCTATGTTAGAGAAAAGCTTTACCAATGGTTTGCAGTTTTCTGCAGCGTATACATTCTCGCAAAGCTTTACAGTGAACGATGGAGTATCTTCTTCCGCACCGTCAATCTGGGGCAAGAGCTATGCAACCGTTTCAAATAGTAAGTCGCTTTCGCACTCAGTCTTTGAGGTGCCTCATAAGGTTACTCTGCAGTTAAGCTACTCAAAGCGATATGGCGGAATATTTGGTTCAACAGTCTCGCTCATATATCAGGGATACTCAGGAATGAGATACTCTCCTACATACTACAAGAACGGTGTTGATGTAAACGGCGATACATATCGCGGAAATAGCACAATATATATTCCTACAGAGTCGGAACTTGCTGCTATGGCCTTTGAGAATGCTGCAGACCGCACAGCATTTAATGACTATATAATGCAACATCGCGCTCTTAGAGAGAGTCGTGGCAAGTATGCCGAGCGAAACTCGCTTGTCGCGCCATTTGAACACCATATAGACCTACACTTTGCTCAAGACTTCTACTTTAGCAAGTATAACTCAAGGAAGATTCAGATTACCCTTGATGTGATGAATCTTACAAATATGCTTAATAGAAATTGGGGCGCGGTCTACTTCCTTGACGACTGGAAACTATCTCCTGTTGAGGTTACATCTCTAACAGATGACGGAAAGGGTAATAAGATACCAACTTATCGTTTTGTCGGTGGAGAAATCTCTAAAAATGATCTGCTCTCTCGTTGGAGTATGCTCTTGGGTCTGAGGGTTGTATTTTAGTCTTTTTAGTGGAAGGTGAAGGGATTGGCTACTTCGCAAACTATGTTTGCTCTGTGACGCCCATCTCCTCTGCTCGCCGCAGGGGCGTGCTGCAGGTGCGGTTCAACAATCATTTAGTCTTTTTAGTGGAAGGTGGAGGGATTGGTTACTTCGCAAACTTTCTTTGCTTCGTTACGCCCATCCCCACTGCTCGCCGCAGGGGCCCTTACAAGAGCAGATAGACAACAAGTTGTCTACATTTTGTTTTTTAGGGTAAGTGTACTTTTGAGAACAAGTTCTCTCGTACTCTTACCCTAAAAAAACAAAACAGATGGCAATGCCATCTGTCTGCTCTTGCGGAAAGGAGGGGATTCGAACCCCTGAAACGCTTTTGACGTTTACTCGCTTTCCAGGCGGGCCAGTTCAACCACTCCTGCACCTTTCCTTTTCGGTCGGCAAAGATAGTCTACATTTTTGACAAATACAACATTTTACCCCTTTTTAGAGGGGCTTTGAACAAAAATTATTACCTTTGCAAAACTATAATTTTGGTGGTTATGTTAGGGCAGAATTCTCTATTTGGACATATAGCCTGTTTTACGGCTTATCTGATATTTGGACTCAATATTGTGGTGTGTAAAGATTTGACAAGTAGTGGGACAATATCTCCTATAGCACTCTTTACACTCCGCTCGCTTGGAGCTGGTGCGTTGTTTTGGATAATATCTCTATTTATGCCTAAGCAGAGGGTCGAAAAGAGC
>JAFOYS010000315.1 GCA_017391435.1 Alistipes sp.
CTACTTATTGCGGGCTTAGACTTTTTAGCCATCCGCGGAGGTGTTACTACCGCTGTAGCCAATGTCTCCAAGGTATACTTTAGCGACCAGGCTGTACTCAACCACGCTGCAGTAAATCCCACCTTCTCACTGCTCTCGTCTATCTCAGATGGCGAAAATCTTGACCGCTACGACTACTACCCAGCAGAGCAATGCGCCGCACAACTATCTGGCCTTATGGTTGACAACAACTCCGAGCCTACAGAGCAGTTGCTTGGGCAGAGAAGACCCAATATTGTACTGATTCTGGCCGAGAGTTTTGGTCGCTCAACTACAGACTGCGTTGCCCAAGGCAAGGTCGTAGCGCCAAACCTTCAGCGACTTAAGGGCGAGGGTGTGTGGTTTGAGAATGTTATTGCCTCCTCTTTCCGCACTGACAGGGGTGTACTTGCCACACTGAGTGGCTTCTGCGCCCAGCCAACAATGTCTATTATGAAAGAGCCTCAGAAGGCCTCCCATCTGCCATCTATTGCTCGGACTCTTCAGGGCGTTGGCTACCAGACAAGTTATATCCACGGCGGAGATCTGAACTTTACAAATATGGCCTCATATCTCTACGCTACGGGCTTTGAGCAACTTGTGGCATACAAGGACTTACACTTTGATGCTCCAACATCAAAGTGGGGCTATGCGGACGATGTGCTATCCGACTATTTTATAGAGCACACCTTACAGCAGAGCGAGCAATCTACTCCATACTTTGCTGTATGGCAGACCCTGTCAAGCCACGAGCCGTTTGATGTACCGACAACAGTTTTTGAGGACAAGATGCTCAACTCAATGCACTTTGCAGATAGCTGCATCGGCAAGGTTGTAGACTCTCTACGCAGTAGTGATGAGTGGGACAACACCCTTGTCATTATAGTTGCTGACCACGCCTATCTCTACCCATATGGCATCAGCGCGAGTGCCGTTGAGCGTCACCGCATACCTATGCTCTGGCTCGGTGGAGCGCTTAAGGGTGCGAAATGTGTTGACAGCTACTGCTCACAGAGTGACCTTGCCGCAACACTTCTCAGCCAGATGGGCATTGCTCACGATGACTTTGCACTGAGCCGCGATATCTTTGCACCAGAGAGCTACAAGTTTGGATACTATACATTTAATAACGGCTTTGGCGTTGTAGACGATTCAGCATCAACAATCTATGACTGCACCACAGAGAGTGTTACCAACAGTGGCACCGAGGTGCAGGAGCTTATAGGCAAGACAATGCTACAGAGCACATATAACATTATCAAGCAGCTATGAGAAAGACATTTTTAGAGTTACAACCTACCGTTAATCAGACCTTCCGCCTTATTGGCAACTCTGCCCGTGGAAACCTAAACGCTCGCCTTGAGCAATCATATAAAGCCGAGCAGGAGGATGACTACCCAGCGGCTTGTATGATGCGCTTTGAGGCCTTTGAGGATATACTTGCCACGCTGCCAGATGATGAAGATAGCGCCGTAACCCTTGACCGCACACACCCAAATACACTTGCCGCTATGGAGATTATCCTCGCCTCGGCCGTAGATAGTTACCTTGCAGGCGAGGGTGAGGTTGCAGCTGCACAGTTAGAGCTTCTGCTCGACTGCGACGATGAAGACCCCCTTGAGGCTACGCCTATACTTGCCCTCTGCTACGCTATGATTGGCGAGTGGGAGTGCCTTGAGGATATAGAGCCAGACTTGGGCGACAAGAGCGCTCTTGCTCCACTACTTCGCGCACTACAGCAGTTTGTAACTACCGGCAAGATTGAGAGCAGTACAGTAGAGCAACTCGCTCGCTACAAGGAGTTTGCCGCAGAGCTTAAACTTACTGACCATCCGACAGACGAGGCGTATACTCGCGACATTAACTCCGACCGCCCATCGCGCGCTGCCCTTGCCCGCGAGATGTACCTGCGTACCGAGACCCTACTTAAC
>JAFOYS010000316.1 GCA_017391435.1 Alistipes sp.
GCTACATATGTGATACCGCTCTGCTCAATGTTGAAGTAAATACCGTTCATCATCGGCTTAAACTCATCGTCTGCAGTTGCAAAGATAGTCTTGTTAATACCGTTAATAAGGGTGTCTACATCGAGTGTAACCTCAGTTTTATCCTCTGCAAGGGTCTTGCTTGTAGGATAGCTTACTGGATTTGCGCCAGGGATTGATGAGCCACCAGAGTGCCAAGAGATCTTTATCTCCCAAGAATCCTCATTAACATCAAATGTGAGTGGCATCTCTGAGCACTCCTTGAGCACATCAAGAAGAACCTTTGCCTGTGCAGCAACCATACCCTCACTCTCGACATTCTCAACCTCAAGTGTGCCGACAAGTGTAGTCTCTGAATCTGATGCTGTAACACGAAGAACTCCATCTTTGAGCTCCATAAGGAAGTGCTCAAGAATAGGAAGTGAACTCTTGTTGTTGATAGCCTTGCCTGTTGTTGAAAGTACAGACAGAAGCGCAGAACTTGATACTGTAAATTTCATCTTTCTGATATTTTATTTGTTTAGTATTATTTGCTTATAGTGTTGCCAATTTGTCAAGCGCAGAGGCAATCATCTGGCGAACAAATGGCTTGTAGTCTGTGCAAGCGTCAAGAGCAATACGCTGGGCAATGATAGTGCAGATTGTTGCCGCCTTATGTCCCATAAGTGCTGCCATACCTGCCAAAGCAGAGCTCTCCATCTCAAAGTTTGTGATTTTGCGACCATTGTACTCAAAAGACTCAATCTTCTCGTTCAGATTGATATCTTGTGGCTGTAGACGCACCCAGCGACCTTGTGGAGCGTAAAAACCTGGTGCAGCAATAGTAATACCCTCACGAGTGGTATCCTTAAACAACTCTGCTAACGATGGGTCGGCGTCAATAAAGTATGGCTTTGGAAGAAGTTCATTCCAACCAGTGTGTGCAATAAATGCCTTCTCAATCTCTAAGTCGCAAACATCGTTACGGCCAGCGTAGTAGTTCAGCAGACCATCAAAACCTACCGAAGTCTTGGCAAAGATAGCCTCGCCAACCTTAATATCTGCTTGCAGCGCGCCTGATGTGCCTAAGCGTACAAGTGTCAGCTGGCGGAAAGTATCCTTTACCTGACGAGTTGCAAAGTCTATATTTGCAAGTGCGTCAAGCTCAGTGACGCAGATGTCAATGTTTCCAATACCGATACCTGTAGAGAGAACAGTCATTCGTTTTCCCTTGTAGGAACCAGTTACTGTCTTAAACTCGCGATTTGAAACCTCACACTCGCGACTGTCAAAGAATGAGGCAATCATCTCTACACGACCCGGATCGCCTACAAGAAGGATAATGTCGGCAATCTGCTCTGGTAGTAGGTGTAGGTGGAATATTGTACCATCCTCATTTATAATGAGTTCTGATGCTGGTATAGTTCTCTTTTCACTCATAATTATCGTTTTTATATCAGTTTATAGTTGGATAATTGGCATAAAAGTAATATATTTACATCGTATTTCAAAAAATTTGCTAAACTTTTTTATTAAAAATAAAAAAATGACACTTATTAAGTCTATTTCGGGCATTCGTGGTACTATTGGATCACAGCCTGGTGAGAATCTTACCCCTATTGATATTGTTAAATTTACAACAGCTTATGCTCGCTTTATGAGCGAGAAGAGTGACGGCAAAAGACTTACTATTGTCGTAGGTCGAGATGCGCGTATCTCTGGAGAGATGGTTGAGAAGATTATTGAGGGAACTCTTCTCGGTTGCGGTGTTGATGTAATCAATGTCGGACTGTGTACC
>JAFOYS010000317.1 GCA_017391435.1 Alistipes sp.
ATTCAGATTGTAGAGGAGCCTACTGCAGAGATCGTATCTTTTCCAGTCGTGGTAGACCTGTCTGATGAGCAGAGTCGTCTGTTTAATGAAGAGTTAGAGTGGAGTTGGCAGGCGGACGATATTATTTATGGTTCGCAGATAAATAGAGTGCTAAAGTATGTCAATCCATTGACGCTAAATGAGCAGGGTAGGTTCTCAAAAGCGGAGTTCTATGCTCTGTCAAGCAGTGCGGCGTACTATCTTTTTGCATATCCAATGTTGGAGTCAAAAATCTCTGGATGGTCTACTGTATACGAGGCGACGGCAGTCCAGAATGGACATTGGACACCGGTGTTGGCGGGCCTTACATCAGAGAAGATATCTGTTGAGAGTCTTAAAAGTGGCGACTATGATAGGGTGGCTTTGCAGCATCTATCAGCAGCCTTTGAGATTCGCGTATGGGAAGTGGGAGGAAAAGAGAGTGGCCAGAGGATGAAGGTTACAAAGGCTACGATAGAGTCTGACTCTCCATTTTTGGGCGTGTGGCGACTATCGGAGAGTGGTGGTAGGCTCTCTGCTTCTCAGAGCCTCTCGGGTAGCAGTGCCACAGTAGAGGTTGATAGCGACACGGTTGTCTTTAATATTGCTCAGGGTACATTTGCCTTTCGTCTGACCCTTGAGGCGGAGAATGGTGAGGCGATAATTGTTCCTGTGGAGCTTAACTTTGAGGCGGGCAAGAGAACTATTCTTAATGTTGAGTGGAAGAGAAATGTCTATCTTGATAGCGCGACATCGTGGTATGAGGATTATAAAACAGATACAAATACAACTCTTGAGGGTGGGTATATCTATTTGAACAACCTTACTTGGGATAGCGGAACGCCGACGGTCTATGTTGATGGTGTGGCGGCAGAGGTTGTTGATGATAGGATTGCCGTATCCTCTGGCTGGCACGAGGTATATGCAGCGATAGACAACTGTAGAACAAAGATTCACAGGATATTTGTCTGCCAGAAGCCGACGCTCAGTGAAGGTGCGCTGTTCCATACATCATATAACAATGCTAAGGGGGAGATTCTTAAGAGCAATGACTATCGTGGCGATGCAATATATCTCTCGGGGCTTTTGCTCAGTGATCCTGTTGCAGAACCTTTGGCTTCAGTAGTTGTTGCCTATTGGGAAGATCGTCTGCTTGGCTCTCTTAATAAAAAGAGTGGTCAGGCTAAGTTCTCGGATGGATATATAACTTTATCCTCGTATGGGAAGTACAAGGCAGAGGCTGTTGTAAAGCTCGATAACGGATATAGTTGCGGAAAGGTTGAGGCAGCTTCGGTAATTGTCACCGGAATACCATCTGTGGCAGACTTTACGGCAGATGATTATCAAAATTGGAACTGGTTCTCTCCAGCTTCGCTGCTTGGTCAACCTACAGTAAGCGTGGGTGAGGTAGATCTGTTGCTCACCAAGTTTAACTGCCTGATTTTAGAGCCGCAGCTTGATAATCCGCTGCTTGTAAATGAGGAGCATAGTGTGGTTATCACCTCGCCAACATTCTATGTGCCTAAGTCGACAGATGTCCGTGTAGGTATTGTGGCTCAGGCGGCAAATACAGATGCAGAGATACCGTTCTCAGATGATATAACGATTGAAGATAAGGCTATCTACCGTAATACCTATATTGAGGTGCCTTCAGCAATATCGTTCGACAATCTTGTCGGGTCGTTTATCCCTCAGAAGGGTGAGACTTTTATTGAAGGTGACTTGGTGCTTATACCAACAAAGGGTGCCGATATAAAGTACTACGAGGCTCCTTTTACGCTGACAACGACAAAGCGTCGTGTGCTACTTTCGCGCTTCTTTAAGTATCACAAACAGTATATCAATAAGATTTGTATTGAGTACGCGGATCAAGAGTAGGTGCTAAGTAGTGGCAAAAAATAGATTCTTTGGTGAGAATCTATTTTTTTTGTTTGCGGGAGTGGTAGTCAAATTACAATATTTTCACTATCTTTGCGTTGCATATTGTGTAGATAATATAGTCGACTGATATGAAGAGTTTTTTTAGCTTTGTTTGGGATCTTGTTAAGCGTAATCCTTTCATTACGCTCTTGATAGTTATGTTTTTAATTGCAGCACCACAGCTGCTGGGTATCTTTGCACTACTGCTTTTTATCCCGCTGGTAATCATTGTTGTCTGTGCGCTTGTTATTGCGTGGCGTGTGCATAAGTTGCGTAAGAGTATGGAGGAGAAGATGCATAATGGTCCGCATTATACATCAGGTGGCGGATATAGCACATCAAGCAACTCTGA
>JAFOYS010000318.1 GCA_017391435.1 Alistipes sp.
CGATAACCTTTACCTGCAATGATGCGTCAATAAGCTGGTCAAGATAGAGTTTATCGCCAGCAAGCTTATTGTCAAAAAATGCAACCATACGACCTGCAAACAGAGCCTCACGAAGTGACTCAAGGGTATACTCCTTTGCAAAAACGAGTGTCATTGGGCGAATCTGGTTACCATAAGCAAAACGAGATGTGTCGTGGATATCAGTGTTTGCCATCATTGGGAGCTTATACTGGTCAAACCAATCAAGAGCCTTTGGATACCACTCTGAGCCATTAAAGAGCTCTACAGCGTGGATTCTACCCTCCTTAATGAGCTGCTTGTGAAGCGGATAGAGAGTAGCCTTCTTATCAGGCCAACCTGGGTGGTTCCAAATCATAAAGCAACCCTGCTCCTCAGCCTTTCTAAAGTCCTCCATCTCGGTTGGGTTAGGGATACGGTTGCCATCCTTGTCGCGCAGAAGCTTACCATTCTCATCAACCTTATAGCGAGTCTGCTCAAAGACATTTGGATCCTTGATAAACAGAGCATTCATATGTCCAAACGGCTTTGTGCGGGTAATCTCAACAGCTGGCACAACAATAAATCCGAACTTCTTACCCTCCTTTACAGCAAGGTCAATAGGAAGGTTGTAGTCCTTAAGGCGGATACCCTTATTCTTATGTACTGCATTGTGCTCAGACATAGCAATCACATCCAGACCATCCTGCCAAGCCTCACGAACGCGGCCAATAGGAGATACCTGTGCATCTGCAAAGACTGTGTGCATATGGAAATCGCACTTCAGAGTCTTATACTCTCCAATATCAGGTATTGAGACAATACGGCGTACAGCCTTCTCAAGCTGATAGCAGACAGTTCTGTCATCTGAGTTCTCTGGAATCTCCTTTGCTCCGGCACTTACCGCTAATAGGGCAAGGCCCATAACTAAAAATAACTTCTTCATAATTGTATTATTTTAATGTTTTAGATTATTTGTCCAATAGTTTCTCTAACTTGTTATAGCATCCAACCTCATACATCTGCGGAATAAGGTCGCGATAGAACTTTAGCACCTCATCCCAACGATAGTATGGAGCCATAGAGCCATCTAACTGCTTTGGGAAAGGTATCTCCTCCTCATTTAGGAGCATCTTTACAAGGGTCTCACCCCTCTTGTTGCGGTAGAAAATCCACTGCAAGTTACAACCCATAGGGATGTTATAGTCCTGAAAGACAGTCTCAATCTGCTCATAGTCGTGAACCTCCTCGCTCCAGCCCGGAATACGCATTGTGTTGAGCAGACCCATAATATTACCATCGTGACCAAAGCGAAGGTCTACAGCAGCCACGCCCTCGTTTACTCTACGCTCAGCATCGTTGAGCATCTGCTCAAGCAGAGGTGTCGAAACGCCATTAAGAAACTTATCCTTAATACCTGAAGGGCCCTTCTCGTGGTAGAAGATAATATTGATCAGTTTCCACTGCTGATATAGCTCCTCTGGGGTAAAGATATCAAGGATACTCTCCTCTGTAGGTGTTCCTGGTAGCGATGTTGCGGTCTTAAAGAGGTGGAAGACAAAGTCGTGTGGCAGCGGCATACTCTTTACATAGTCAGGCTTAAAGAGCGAGTGAAGGATGCGCGAGATATCTACATTCTCTCGGCGATACTTTCTCCACTGCTTCATCCACTCACAGTTTGCCGTATGGCGATAGAGGTCAATATATTTTGCAAGACGCGGGTCGTTATCCTTATAGTAAGGGTTGAGCCACTTCTGGAACGGCTTACCACACTCGTAGTGAATATCAAGCTTATTGTCGTGACGCATCAGCTCATCACAAAATGCGGTCATACTCATCAGCACGCGCGGAACGATTGTCGCCTTGGTATCTATATACTCAGCCTTTTTAAATATCGGCTTGTAGTTCTCATACATACGGCGCGCA
>JAFOYS010000319.1 GCA_017391435.1 Alistipes sp.
AATGGCTCCGTTAGAGTATCTATTGTCTCGCCCATAAAGCCGAGGAACTTGTCGTCCCAGATGCCCCAATAGCCGTCAAAGTCACCATAGCCGTGAGCGCGCTCATAATCCTCCTTGCTTATGCACTGCTCAAAACCAGCAGAGATAGCATAGGCATCAAAGCCCATACTTCCGCGCTCAGAGCCGCAGAAGAAGGCTGTTGAGTAGCCTTTATCGCGTAGCAGTGCCGGTAGAGGACGGCTTTCACCCAACGACTCTGGCATAAGCACAAATGGCTCTACAAGCGAAGGTATCGATCCCCAGACACTTGGCAGTGCCTGTATTGATCGTTTGCCATTAGCATAACAGCGCTCAAAGGTATATCCACTCTGCATCAGCGAGTCAAGAAATGGCGTGTAACCCTTTTGACTCTCATCAGCATATAAATCAGAACAGAGGTAGGCAGAGTTCTCTGCCGACATACTCTCAATAACGAATATCACAACATTGCGAGCCTTAAACGCCTTTTCCGCCTTTGGTGCGTGATAAGGGGTGTATATCTCGCTAAGTGTTTTAGTATCAAAATATTGTGGCACTGAAACGGTACTGCTTCCTATGGTGCGGATAATGCAGAATGGGTTTGACAGTACAATATTTGCCTTGCTGCTTGTTGTTGCAAACTTGAGTGAGTATGGGATTGCTGTTGGGCGTGCCATACGACTCAGTCCACCACGGATACCAGCTATACAGAGCACAATTGTAGCACATAGTACGGCTGTGTTTACTACATAGTAGCTCCAGCGAGAGCAGAGCCACTGAGGTGTAACCTTGCGACGATAGCCCCAAACAAGTAGTGCTATAAGCGCCAGACCAATGGTTACAAGGTGAAGATTCTCAACAGCAAACTTAAACATCAGCGATATAGAGTTTGAGTTGCCCGCAAAGAGTATCTCCTCGGCAGTAAAACGCTTCTCGGTATATCTGAAATAGACAGCGTCGGCAATATTTACCGCTACACAGAAGGCTCCAACAACGGCGTAGTACCAAAACAGAGTCTTGCTGTACCACCTCTTCTCGCGCAGATGGAGTGGCAGTAGGCTAAGGACAATCCACACTCCAAAGGCGTAGCAGATAGAGATTGTGTCAAATCTCAGTCCGCCATAGATCAACTTGCCAATCTCGTTCCACTCAATGCTACCGAAGATTGAACTGTTATAGAGAGTAAAGATGACTCTGCACAGCATCAGCACTACATAAAGTAGCACTGTGCGGTACAGAGTAAGCAGTGGGTATGTTCTGAAAAATCTATTCACAAGCCTTGAGTGACATATCGAGCGACTTAATCTGGTGAGTAAGTGCGCCTACAGAGATAAAATCAACACCAGTAAGGGCATAGTCGCGCAGAGTCTCAAGGGTAATACCTCCACTTGACTCTGTCTGGCAGCGACCAGCAACCCTCTTCACAGCCTCGGCGGTCATCTCAACCGAGAAGTTGTCAAACATAATACGGTCTACACCGCCCGCAGCAAAGACCTCGTCAATATCCTCAAGGGTACGCACCTCGCACTCAATAGGGATATTCTTGCCCTTGGCAGCCAAATACTCCTTTGCGCCAAGAACAGCCTTGCGAACACCACCTGCAAAGTCAATGTGGTTGTCCTTTAGCAAAATCATATCAAACAGACCGATGCGGTGGTTCTCGCCGCCACCAATCTTTACGGCCATCTTGTCCAGCACGCGCATACCCGGGGTGGTCTTGCGGGTGTCAAGCACCTTTGTGTGTAGATCCGCAATACGGTCTGCATAGACAGCTGTCTGTGTTGCTACGCCGCTCATACGCTGCATAATGTTGAGCAGTATGCGCTCAGCCTGAAGCAGTGACTGCAGTCTGCCCTCAACATAGAAGGCAATATCGCCAACCTTTACGCGGTCTCCATCTTTGAGCAGCAGCTCAAGCTTAACCTCTGGGTCAAGTCGAGAGAGGACAAGCTCGGCAATCTCAATACCGGCAATAATACCCTCCTGCTTGCATATAAGCTTCATTCGTCCGCGCTCTGTAGCGGGAATACAACAAAGTGATGTGTGGTCACCATCGCCCAGATCCTCGCTAATAGCAAGATCAAGAAGGGCGTCTACATATGGTCTGTATTCTGCTTTCATAGGTCTATTGATTGATTGTTCCTGTAAGTGTTACGCGTGCGTTCATTGATGCAATGTCGCAGTTGAGCATTATGTAGTTGTTTGACACAGAGCCTGTAAAGTTGGTCATTGTGTACTGATCAAACTTCTGGTCGCCAATAGTTGGAACGATAGAGGCAACATTGAACATACGCATTGTGCCGTCCTCAGAGAATGAGAATGGTACATCTGTAAGTGTAAAAGTGATCTCTGGCATCATTGCAACAAAGCGGAAATCCTTAAAGGTTATATTTACAACCTGCTTTGAGAGGTTTGCCTGTGCAAAGCTTACAAGAGTCTCATCTGTAGAGGTCATTGCACCCTCTGTGCCTGGGTTGAGAACAACATCGGCTGTTGCTTTGTACTCAGCCTCCCAAGTCTGTAGGGCGTCGTTCTTGCCGAAGGTTGCGTGGTAAACAACTCCGCCAAAGTTTACATCAAAGTCTACCACTACGCCATTGTCAGAGATTGAGCCAACAAAGTTGAGCATTGTGTACTCCTCACGAGGAACACCACCAACAGTTGGTACAACACTCTTCTCGCTAAAGATCCAAGAGCCATAGAGCGGATCGTTAGTGTCGTTTGAAGGGTATACTCTAAAGAAGATGTCTGAGACAAGGAAGTTTACATCTGGCATCATCGGCACAAACTTAACGCCCTCAATCAGCAGGTTGATATATGGCGTTGTGACATCCTTAACCTCAACCGTCACAGCTGCATTGTCTGTGTAGGCCACACCGCTCTCGGTGTTTACAGTGACCATATCGCCCGAAATAGTGCGTGACCACGAGTTTTTGTTCTTCTCGCTGCCCAAACAAGCAGTAACCAAAAGAAGCGTTACTGCTGCAAAAATCAATTTTCTCATAGATAAAATAGTATTTAATTAAACTCTAAAACAAATCTAACGCCCACCGTTGCCCCCTTTGCCCGCTGTAAAAAGCGGTTGCTCATACTCTCAAAGTAGAAGAGGTTGTAGTGGCTACCTGTAATATTTTTTGCCCATATGTCTACACCCCAACGCTTGCCCTCAAGGCGTACAGTGCCATTAAGGGTTGCATAGAAGGGCTGACTGATGGTGTTGCTCTCGTTCCAATATATGCGGCCCGCGCCGTAGCTGTCAAGGCTAAAGGTTACCCCCTTTAACTGCTTGCCTGCCAATTGTAGTGTATAGCTTGCCTGTAGTTGTAGCGTATTTTGTGGTGCGTAGGGGATGGTGTTTCCCGCATAGTCGTTCACTCCATCAATAAACTTACGGAAGCGGGCATTTGTATATCCATAACTTGCCCCTAAGCGTAACCCCGTTGTAGGAGCATAGCTCAGTGAAGCCTCCACGCCACAGCTGCGCGTTCTGCCAGCATTGGTCATCATACGACCAGTGGTCTGCCCCTCGGGAAAGACCGTAAGTTGCTGGTCTATACACTCTATCCAGAATAACGCAACATCGGCACTAAATCGTCTGTCGTTAGTAGAAAAATGTCCACCAAGCTCAAAGTTCCAGCTCTTCTCTGGCTCGTAGGTGATTATCTTCATCACATCGAGCTGCTGATAAAGTCCCATATAGTCCTTGATTCTGCGCTGTAGCACCTCAGAGAACATCTGAGTGTTGAATCCTCCAGCCTTGTAGCCCTTTGAGGCGGATAGGTAGAGTGTGTTGTGGCTGTTGAGGCTATATGTTGCTGTAAACTTAGGAAGAATCTCGGTAAAGTTCTTCTTCAGACGATTGCGGTCGTCAATTCTCAGCGCAACCTCTGTAGGCTGCTTGCTTGTGTCGTTAGGT
>JAFOYS010000320.1 GCA_017391435.1 Alistipes sp.
CATCTGGTTCCACTGCAGCTCGCCCTCAGCAATACGGTCAAACTCCTTCTCAACATTTGCCGTAAAGTTATAGTCCATAATCATTGCAAACTGAGTCTCAAGGTAGTCGTTTACAACCATACCGATATCAGTTGGGCAGAGACGATTCTTCTCAGCACCATAGTTCTCAGAGGCGACCTTCTCTGTAATGTTACCACCACGAAGGGTTATTGCCGTATAGTTACGCTTCTGCGCTGGGCGAGAACTCTTCTCAACATATCCGCGAGTGATAATAGTAGAGATTGTTGGCGCATATGTAGATGGACGACCGATACCGAGCTCCTCAAGGCGCTTTACAAGCGACGCCTCATTATATCGCATTGGCGGCTGAGTAAAACGCTCTGTAGCAACGATGCTCTGAGCCTTTACAACTTCACCCTGCTTAAGGTGCGGCAATGTTGCTGCGTGCTCGCCATCCTGACTCTCATCGTCAACACTCTCAGAGTAGAGACGCATAAAACCGTCAAAACGCATAGTATCTCCCGTAGCGACAAAGCACTCTGTACGGCCTGACATTGCAATGTTGATAGTGGTACGGTCAATATCCGCAGGTACCATCTGTGAAGCTACAGTACGCTTCCAGATAAGCTCATAGAGACGCTTCTCGACAGCCGAGCCATCAATCTCGCGACGGTTGATATACGAAGGACGGATAGCCTCGTGAGCCTCCTGCGCGCCCTTACTGTGTGTTGTATAGTTACGCGGATTTGAGTACTTCTCACCAAAGAGCTGTGTAACCTCCTCCTTACAAGCATTGATTGCTAACTGAGACAGGTTCACAGAGTCGGTACGCATATAGGTAATAAGACCCTGCTCATAGAGTCGCTGAGCAACGGACATAGTCTGCGAAACAGACATTCCGTACTTACGAGCCGCCTCCTGCTGAAGAGTCGATGTAGTAAACGGAGGTGCTGGGTAGCGCTTCATAGGCTTAACCTCACTGTGTGCAACAGTAAAGATTGCACTCTTACAGTACTCAAGCATAGATAGTGCATCCTCCTTAGTGGCAAAACGCTCTGGATACTCAGCCTTAAAGACAACCTTCTCACTATCCTCGGCAGAGTAGAACTGAGCAACAACACGATAGTAACTTGTAGCACTGTGAGCAATAATATCACGCTCACGCTCTACGATAAGTCTTACTGCAACGCTCTGTACTCGACCTGCAGAGAGTGCCGGCTTAACCTTCTTCCAGAGTATTGGCGAGAGCTCAAAACCTACAATACGGTCAAGTACGCGGCGTGCCTGCTGTGCATTGACAAGGTTAAGATCTACAGTTCTTGGGTTCTCAATAGCGTTTAGAATAGCATTCTTTGTAATCTCGTGGAAGACAATACGCTTTGTACGCTCAATTGGCAGGCCGAGGACCTCAGTAAGGTGCCAAGCAATAGCCTCTCCCTCGCGGTCTTCATCGGATGCGAGCCATACAGCATCAACTGAAGAGGCCAAACGGGCAAGCTCATCAACAACCTTCTTCTTATCTGAGGAGACCTCATAGCAAGGCATAAAGCCGTTTTCAATATCTACACCCAATCCCTTCTTTGCAAGATCACGAATATGTCCAAAGCTGGACTTTACAATATACTCTTTGCCAAGAAATCGTTCTATCGTTTTTGCCTTTGCAGGCGACTCTACAATAACCAGATTCTGCATTATTCTCAAATTTTCAATTTACGCAACGAAACCTAAGGCTCTGCTTAGGTTTCTGCTTGAATCATTCAATTTACTTACTTTCAACTACTTAACCAAAGTGTAGGTCATCTCCAAGTGAATTGGAGCCTGACTACTCAACGAGCCCTGTACCTGAGTGTGGATAAATGTATAAGGCGAAACGGCCTCAGGTCCTAAATATATGGTTCGTGGAGTTACTGTCTCGTCATAATCAGAGATCTTATCGAGCGAGTTAACATAGTTGCACAAACGCTGCATAAAGCCTGTGATATCCATCTCATAGCAACCACGGCTACGGTTTAGATAACCGCCATAAGCAAGCTCAGTATTGTAAGTAGTCTCATACTGAGGATCGTAGTCCGCAATACCCCTAAGTGTACTATAATTTGTATACGAGCCGAGACGAGATATTGACTTATCCATCAGCGGTGTAAGCAGGTGGGCATTCTCAATATTTGTCTGCCAATCGTAGTCAGCACCCTTAAGATATACATAGAGACGGCACTGGTTAATACCAATAGCACGATACTTTGACTCATCACCCTCTGGGTTAATATTGCTTGCGCGCTTAATCTCAGCAAGGAACTCGTCGGTAAAGTAGATCTCAGTAGCCACACCGGCAAAGCCCTCAATATAGCACTGCTCAACCTCATCGCGTGAACTATTTGGAAGTCTATTTCCAGCCTCATCGTATGCCTTAATATTCAGATTTCCAAGCAGTGAGCCTGTATAGTCGTGCTTAATGCTATTTACAGAGATATTAAGTACACCCTCTGGACCCTCAATAAAGTTTCCATAGTCATCTCTGTAGCCATCAAGGGTCTCATCATAGAAGTAGTAGTTTGCACCAATAGTATCCTTAATCAGTGTAGGATCCTTTGGATTGCGATTTCTACCCTGCAGCTGAAGACCAGAGCTCTTTAGGTCAAAACTATAGAGAGCACCACGCTTTGTTGCATCTACACCCTCAAGCACCGGCTTGATATAGATACCGTGGAAGTTCTGCTGCCACTTCTTCTCACTGCTATAGAGGCTGTCAGTATCCTTTGCATAGCCATCCCACTCCTTATTTGTGTCGTAGTCCTCAGGAATAAGCATCATTCGGCGCACAAAGTCCCAAGTCTGACCCTCAAACTTACCATCAGCACCGCGCTTTGTAGACATATTTACCGGAGTAAGGTCTATAGTACGAGTCTCTGGGCCTGTCTTAACTCCATCTGGGAAGGTAAATGTAAAGAGCGGCTTCTGAGGATCATATACACCCTCAAAGCTACAGTTAGCATATGCCGATGTATCTGCCTCGTTTACAACACTACCAAGCAGTGGCTTTGTAAGCTCATAAATCTCATACTTTACAGGTGTCAGTGTATCTACACCGTAGTCTGTGATTGTAAGAATCAACGACATAGTATCGAAGATTGGCTTATAACCAAAACCCTCCTCCTTGTCAACACTATTCATAAAGATAATAGATGAAGCCATAGCGGAGGTTCGCATACCGAATGTGTCGTTGTGCTCAATGCCTATATATCCATTAGATACATTGCTTGACAACAGCGAGTCTGTATGGTAGAGCGAAGTGCGGAAGAACTTGCCCTCGCGCTCTGTATACTCACTCTTGTTATCAGTACTTGTAGCGGCATTGAAAACAATAACCTTACCACCCTTAAATCTCAGATGGCGCATCTCCATCTTCTGATGGTCAGGAATAATATCATATCCAAGCTGACTATCGACATCTGCCGAGCAAGAGAGTGTAGCCACTGCTACAACAGCTACAGCAAACAGACGCAGAGCCAACTGCTTAATTTTCAAAAAGTTCATCATAGAATTTTGTATAGTTGTCATAAAAACCATCACTCTCTGGCGAAATATACTCCATAACCCTCTTGCCAGCAGATTTTGCCTTCTCAAGCAGCGAAGAATCTACAGAAGCAGAGCCTGCAATAACGCCATCTATCTGTGACATAACGAAACTATATAGATTTTCGTATGAAGGAGTGTTAATAATTGAGATATTTTCATCCTCCATACCCTCGCCAACCAACTTTTTAGCAAACTCCATATCGAGAGGATTTTCAAAACGATCCTCATACAGAGAGCTTACAATCTTCACATCGCGGAAGATTGGGTCGTTATTAAACACCTTACGCAGGTATAGCGGAGCTACTGTAGAGAACCAACCGTGACAGTGGACAATATCTGGAGTCCAACGCAGCTTCTTTACAGTCTCAAGCACACCTCGTGCAAAGAAGACCATACGCTCATCGTTATCCTCAAACTCTACTCCAGCCTCATCTCTAACAGTTGCACGACGAGAGAAGAAGTCCTCATTATCAATAAAATATATCTGTATGCGTGCTGACGGTATTGATGCCACCTTGATAATAAGCTGGTGGTCATTATCGTCAATAATAAGGTTCATACCCGACAGGCGGATAACCTCGTGCAGCTGGTTACGACGCTCGTTTACACAGCCATAGCGGGGCATAAAAGTACGGATCTCATTTCCGCGCTCCTGCATTACCTGCGACAACTCACGACAGAGCTTTGACTCCTCGTTCTCAGGCAAGTAAGGCATTATCTGCTGACAGATATAGAGAATCTTGTGTTTAGACATAGTGTATATATTGTTACATTTACAAAATCAACATTGCATCGCCGTAAGTACCGAAGCGATAACCCTCCTCTACAGCCGCTGCATAGGCATTCATAACCTTATCATAACCACCAAAGGCCGCTACCATCATCAGCTGTGTTGACTCTGGCAAGTGGAGGTTAGAGACCATTGCATCAGCAACAGTAAAGTCGTACGGAGCAAAGATAAACTTGTTTGTCCAGCCATTCTGCGGCTTAATCATTCCGTGTGTAGAGACTACGGTCTCAAGTGTACGCATAACAGTTGTACCAATTGCCACAATCTTGTGTCCATCAGCCTTTGCAGAGTTAATCTCCTCTGCAGCCTGCTCAGAGACAAAGAACTGCTCAGAGTCAACCTTATGCTTTGACAAATCCTCAACATCTACACTACGGAAGTTTCCAAGACCGGCGTGAAGTGTTATAAATGTGCGCTCAATACCCTCAATCTCCATCCACTTGAGAAGATGCTTAGAGAAGTGCATACCCGCAGTTGGAGCCACTACAGCGCCCTCCTTCTCTGCAAAGATTGTCTGGTAACGCTCTGCATCCTCTGGCTCTACAACCTTACGCACCCAGCGTGGCAGCGGTGTCTCTCCAAGACGGTAGAGAGTCTGCTTAAACTCCTCATAGCTACCGTCATAAAGGAAGCGAAGAGTACGACCACGAGAGGTTGTGTTATCAATAACCTCGGCGCCAAGGATATCATCCTCGCCAAAGTAGAGTTTATTACCAATACGAATCTTACGAGCTGGATCTACAAGCACATCCCAAAGACGAAGCTCCTGATTGAGCTCGCGAAGCAAGAAAATCTCAATCTCTGCACCTGTCTTCTCCTTATTTCCATATAGACGAGCAGGAAAGACCTTTGTATCGTTAAATACAAAGCGATCCTTCTCTTTGAAATAGTCAAGAATCTCCTTAAAAATACGATGCTCAATCTCACCTGTATCCTTATGAAGCACAAGAAGGCGAGACTCATCACGGTTAATAGTCGGATACTGAGCTATCAGTTCCGGCTTAAAATCAAATCCGTAGTTTGAAAGTTTCATATAATTTACAAAAAAAGTATCAATATAACTACGAAATTTTCATTACTTTGTTTCGCATTCTGACAACTTTTTCAAAAAATCTTCAAGTTGCATAGCATTTTCTACACGAAACTCTCCACTTGCCGTTCTTCTGAGCGAAGTAAGATATGCTCCACTCTCAAGTCCCTCGCCTATCTCCTGAGCCAGCGAGCGAATATATGTTCCCTTGCTACACTCAACGCGGATGCGGATTTTTGGCAGGTCATACTCCTCCAGAGTTATTGAGTAGATGTTAATCAGAGCCTTCTTAAGTTCAATCTCTTCGCCTAAACGGGCAAACTCATAGGCTCTAACACCCTCAACCTTCTTTGCCGAGTATAGTGGCGGAGACTGCAATCGCTCACCCTCAAGGCTCTTGAGCACCTGCTCAACCGCCTGCTGTGTAATATGCTCTGTAGGGTAGGTTCTGTCTACAGGGTGTTCCATATCGTAGCTTGGTGTTGTCGCTCCAAGCATCAGCTCGGCGACATACTCCTTACGCTCTGCCTGCAGAGCATCCACGCGCTTTGTAGCACGACCTATGCAGACAAGCAGCACTCCGGTAGCCAACGGGTCGAGTGTTCCTGCGTGGCCAACCTTAATCTTGCGATAGCCCATCTTCTGCAGGCGGAACTTAACCTTACGCACCACATCTGCCGAGGTCCACTCTAACGGTTTGTCGATAACAGCTACATAGCCATCCTCAACTAAGTTTATATCCTTTAACTCCATACCTAATTATAATATATACGCGCCCAGTGCAACCACCGCTGCAACAGCACAATAGATGGCAAACCAAATCAGTTTACCCCTCTTAACAATATCAATCATCCACTTACAAGCAATGCAGCCCGTAACAAATGCCGCAACAAATCCAGCCACCAATGGTAGGGTCTCTACCCCACCACCAAAGTCACCCTTGAGGCAGTCAAGCAGCGCATTGCCTAAAATCGGAGGCAACACCATCAGAAACGAGAACTGAGCCACACTCTCCTTCTTATTTCCCAAAAGCAAACCCGTAGCAATAGTAGAGCCTGAACGAGACAGACCTGGAAGCACTGCTACCGCCTGTGCCAGACCAATAATAAAGGCGTCACGATATGATAGACTCTGATTCTGGCGAGGCTTTGCATAGTAGGCAAAAGTGAGCAACGCTGCCGTTACAAGCAACATCACCCCCACAACAACAATAGACGAGAACGCAGCCTCAATATAGTCCTTAAAGAATAGACCCACAATACCCACAGGAATCATCGAGATAACAATCTTTAGAACATAGGCCTGCTCAGCAGTAAATGTGCGACTAAAAACACCCTTTATAAGTCGCCAAATCTCAGCCCATAGCACAACAATAGTACTAAGCACCGTTGCCGCGTGCAGTGTAAGGCTAAAAGTAAGGTTACTCTCTGGATTAAGTTCTGTGCCTAAAATCTCATTTGCAAGCTGCAGATGGCCACTACTTGAGACCGGCAAAAACTCCGTAAGTCCCTGCACAATACCCAATATTATCGCCTGAAGTGTATCCATATTCAAAAAATTTTGTGCAAAGGTAATAAAAAAAACTCACACTCACGAAAAACAGACCGACACCTTTTGTCAATAACAAAATGTGTCGGCCCACGATCTTTATTTCGTCATTACGCTGCTTTTACAGTGCTAACAACGCTCGCTACTTATCCTTCTTATCGTCCTCGGTATCGGCTTTGCCCTCCATACC
The DNA here is from genome assembly GCA_017391435.1 of Alistipes sp. Lineage (GTDB taxonomy): Bacteria > Bacteroidota > Bacteroidia > Bacteroidales > Rikenellaceae > Alistipes. Next base: position 7,135 of record JAFOYS010000320.1, read on the forward strand.
ATCACGGAAAGACTTTACACCCTTACCCAAGCCACGCATAAGCTCTGGAATCTTTGTACCACCAAAAAGTAGGAGAACAAGCAACACGATAAGCAGAATCTCTGTTCCGCCAATATTTCCCAAAAGTAGTAGTTTCATATCTCTTAAATTTTAACTTTCTTCATACTCTTACGGCTCTTCTCAGCCTTAAAACCAATAATATGGCTCTCAATAGATGCGTCGATAGTACTTGAGAGCTTTGTTGGGTCCTGAGCTGCTACGGCCTCAACAAAGTCGCGGGCAAGTGCGTGGTCGCCACCTCCGTGACCAGCGTGCTTGTACTCCGCCATCTCGGCAACATTCTTATGCCATACGCGCTTCTTGTTATCACGGAAGGTATAGAGTGTAAACTTCTTACCATCGCCCTCAATATAACCAAGCGTACCCATAATCCTTGTTCTACGACCTCCCCACGGGGTAAAGGCATCCATAGTAAAGCTTGCCGTAACACCACCCTCAAAGAGCATTGTTGTCACATAGTGGTCAGGCTGATCATTGTCGCACTTGTATACACAACGGCCAAACATCGTAGTGCGAATCTTCTCCATAATTGCAGCCTCGTCCCTCTTGTCAGGCAGGTCAAATACTCCAAGATGGCGCTTGCGACGCACATAGATATCTATTGCCGAATATGGACAAGTTGCCTCGTGCGGGCAGCCATCAGTACAGCGAGCTGGTGCGCCCTGTGGAGCATTCTCCGCCTTAAAGTGCATCAGCGTACCCTCGGCAGCAATCTGAATACAAGGCTTGTCTACTATCCAGCGAATAATATCAAGGTCGTGACAACTCTTTGCAAGGATAATAGGGGTTGTCTGCTTACTATCACGCCACTTACCTCGCACATAGGAGTGTGCCATATGCGCGTACTGTATAGGCTCCATATGCTGGATGCTTACAAGGTCACCAATAAGGCCAGAGTGCACAGCCTCGCGCATAGCAATAAAGTATGGAGCATAGCGCAGCACGTGACAGATAGCAACTATTCGGTTATACTTTTTAGCCTGGGCAAGAATATCCTTACACTCCTTCTCGGTCTGTGCTGCTGGCTTCTCAAGAAGCACATCGTAGCCCATAGCCAGAGCCTTCATACAAGGTTCGTAGTGCAAATTATCAGGTGTAGCGATAATCACAGCATCGGCAAACTTCTCGCGAGCAAAGACCTCCTGCCAGTCGTCAAAACAGTTTTCCGCAGCGATTGAGTGAGCCTTGGCTGTACGCTTCTTGCGGAAATTATTTGCATCTGCCACACCTACAATCTTCATTGTATCTGGGAACTGAAGTGCATACTTGCCATATGTCGTTCCACGCGAACCTGCGCCAATAATAATTGCAGTTATAGCACGAGAAGCATCAGCCTTGAGCGAACGAACCTTAAAGTCCAAATCTGGATGAGTCTTGCTCGTCGGCTTCTCTGGTGTAGCCTCAGCGGCCGCCTCCGCAGTCATAGCGTTAACATCAACGCCAATGAGCGATGCGCCAACTGTAAGCATACCAAGTCGCTTGAGAAACTCTTTTCTATTCATACTAAATGTTTTAGGTTATTAACACAAAGATATAACTAATTATTTATAATTGCAATAGATACTAATAATTACTGGCTCCGTTTTTGCAACAATAGTCGCGTAACCAAAAACAGAACTATTATGAAACGGAAAATCTTTACCATTGTTGCTCTCACTCTTGCCATTGTTACAACAGCGATTGTCGTACACTCTGAAGAGCAGAAAGAGTCAAAAACCGCAGCCGCAACAGCTACTCAAAAGCCAGTCAACGACACACGCGAACAACGCCACAAAGCCCGCGAGCAGCGCCGCGCAGAACGCCTTGCCGCTTACGAGCGATTTGTAGACTCAATTGTCCTTTCGCGCAACTTTAAGTTCCTCCCCTCATCCGTACAGCAAGAGCCCGCAGGCCCTACCCGAATGCTATACAATCCTAACTATGAGCTCGCCGTATGGGATACAGAGGTCGATGTCTGCCTACCATATATCAAGGGCGTAACACCTCCCTACTACTTTGTTCTGCTGAACTATACCCTGCCGTCTGTCTCAAAATATATCACCGAGCAGACACGCGACGGCTGGAATGTATCCTTCAGCACCTCGCTCTTCTCCGCCACAGACTATAACTTCTCGCTCGATATCTACTCCTCGTCAGGTAGCGCCACGCTTACTATCGCCTCTACCTGGTACCCCGATGTGCAGTACAACGGCTCTATTATCAGTATAAACTAACAAACAAAGAGGAGCGCGACCGAAAGTCACGCTCCCCTTTGTTAATAAATATTAGTCGAGTTCCTCGTCTGTAGCCAAATCCTCACTGCGGCTCTTCATATTGATAACCGGCTTGATAAAGTAGAGCACCTCAACAGTATCCTTAATAGCCTCAAGAATCTCCATCGGATCCTTATACGCCATAGGGCTCTCATCAATAGTGTCGCGCTGAACAGATGTTGAGTAGATATTAGCCATAGAGAGC
>JAFOYS010000037.1 GCA_017391435.1 Alistipes sp.
CATATATTTCGCTCAAATCAGAGTATAGCAACCCCTTGAGGTAGTTGTCATCTACGCGGTCGGGATGTTGGGCGGCGTCAAGGTAGTAGAGCAGGGCCTGCTGGTAGTCCTTTGCATTTTCGTAGACTCTGCCGAGGTAGTAGTATGCGCGCATACGCTCGCTCTCTGGGCCGTGCGTGTCGTAGTATGTGGCTGAAAATCGGATAAGCGAGTCGGCAGCAACATCTATATAGTTTTTATCCAACGCGGCGGAGTAGAGAACACCATAGCGGGCGCGGTGCTTAGGGTTAATAAGCGCGTAGCGTTTGATGCTCTTGACGGTCACAAGCGCCGAGTCGGGGGCGCTAACAATCTGTTGCTCTGCTTGGCTAAGCAGATCATCAACACTTAGGGCCTGGCAGCCGCAGAGCGCAAAGAGGGCAAGGAGGGCGAGTAGGTGTTTCATACGCTAAATTTTGAGTCTATTCCACTGCTCGTGTTTTGTAATTGGTGTTAGAGCGTCTCTATAATCTTTTACAAAAACAAGGGCTGGCGAGAGGTCCACAAAGTATGTTTTATGGTTTTTATCAAACTTTATATGGTACTGCTCTGCATTTGCAAGGTGGTGGGCATCTGCAAAACCGGTATTGACATAGTTCTTCAGCGCACTGCGGTGTTGGATAATCTTTGAGATATAGCCAAGGAACGAGCCCTTACCGCTATCTTTTGTCGAGAGTTGCTCGTAGATAACAATAAGGTTGTAAATAAGCTTTGCCCAGTCGCTATTATAACCGAGCAAGCGCTGCTTGAACTCATCAATACAGAATGTCTCTGACTGCATACTGCTCTCAATCTCAGCACTACTGAGGAACGCCAGAGCCCTCTCAAAGCACTCCTGATTAACACCCGCACGGCCGTAGCGCAGCAGCAGCAGATAGAGGCTCTTTGCCTGCGGTGCTGACTCAAAGTGCAGCAACTGATTGTTAAGATCGGCAAGGCGGAAATCTCCGCGCATATCAATAACCAGAGAGCTCAAGATCTGCGCCTCGGAGCTAAGATAGTCATAGAGCAATCTATAGTAGCCCTGGTAGCTGATAAGGTCCACCTCGCGCTCAAGGAGCTTTACAAAGTGGAGTATTCGCTGCTTTACATCCTTAGAGATATCTATACAGAGGAAGGCTACGCTCTTTGCAAGTCTGCCATCATCTTCAAGAAGGTAGTTTTCCTCTATTTTAACCATCAAAAAGCCGTCGTACGGTATCTTACCCACCCCAATGTTGTAACGCGCGCAAACAACCTTAAAAAAGGCTTTTAAATCAATATTTCCGAGCGTACTACTAAGATTTGCAAGGCGCTCACTATCGCCAACAGGTACGATAAACTCCATAGAGCGGCGCAGAAAGTCAAAACTTGAGAGCTCGGCAGAGGGCGCCCACTGCTGCTTAAGTTCCGAAATGACATTCGGAAGATAGAACAGCCTCAGCCCCACATCCTCAAGAGCCTTTGTCAGCAGCAGGTAGTCGTACTTATCGTTGAGCACCTTTGCCACCTCGCTCTGCTCGCTACGCTCAAGGTATACAATCTGCTCCGAGAGGCACTCCGCCTCAACATCCGAGGTAGAGATAATTGTACACCACTCCTGAGAAGAACTGTCAAGCGAGAGGCGTATTGCCGCAAGAAGCAGCTTCTCACGGCTATCAATATCGTTATCAACGCCCACGATAGACTCCAGCACCTCAAGCACCGCCCTCTTACAAGGCTCACTAAGCCCACTTAGTGCCGAAATGGCCTGCTGCAGAGATATGTAGTGTATAAACTCCAACTGCCCCACGCCAATGCCGCAGGTGCGCTGTAGGCGATCAAGCAGCCAGACCTCATCGCGGTGTATCTGCCTATCGGCCTTAACCAAATCTACAGCAAGCTTAAAGAGCGCCTGCTTTTGAATCTCCGTAAGCTCTTTGCTAAGTTCACACATAGTCTGCTAAACTTTATATCCGATTCGATGCATAATATTCTCACGCTCAATGCCCTCCATCTTTCTACGGAGATCCTCATAGAATCTCAACAGCTCTGGGCGTAGAGATTTGTGGGTATTGCTGATTGTCGTCTCAAGAATCTGCTGCGAGATAAGGGTATCTGTATATGCAGAAATCATCGCCGCATCGTTGACCACATAGGCAATATCGCTAGCAATAAAGCCCTCTGTAAGCTCTGCAAGGCGGTCGGCATTGATATCCTCAGAGCAAGGGCGATCCTTGAGGTGCACCAAGAACATCTCACGACGCGCCTCCGCATCTGGCAGTGGCACATAGACCTGCTTATCCATACGACCTGTACGCAAAATTGCTGGGTCAATCTTATCTGGGCGGTTTGTAGTACCAATGACAAAAATACCACGCTTTGAGCAGTTATTGAGCTGTGTAAGGAACTCATTTACCTCACCCGAAGAGTACTCTGCCGCGCGAGTAGAGCGGTCTGGCACAAGGGCATCAAACTCGTCAAAGCAGATCACAATAGGTGCGTGACGCTCGGCAGTCTTAAAGAGTTTACCAATCTTCTCCTGACCTCCGTGTACAAAAGAGCTTGCAAGGTCAGATGACTTTACAAGGACAAAGTTAAACTTAGACTCCTCGGCAAACTTCTCAGAGACAAATGTCTTACCACATCCCGGAGGGCCATAGAGCAGCATTCCATTTGGAATTGTGACACGGTACTGTGCAGCCTTCTCCTTATTTCGCAACACAAAGAGCACTCGCTGCTCAAGGTAACTCTTAAGCTCAGACATACCAGCAATATCTGCAAAACCATTTCCGCCACCCGTCTTAATCTCAAAGTTAACGCGATTTGGATCCTGCGGGTTGTAACCATCATCCTTTGTCGGCCAGCGGTCGTCACCACCATCACGGCGAGATGGTTTGTCACTCTTTGGCTCTGCCTTTGGCTCAGACTTAGCGCTCGGCTTGTCACTCTCAACCTCTGACATAAAGCTCTGTGCGTCAAGATCTGTGAGCAGTTCATCCACACTTCTATAGCGATCAGTTAGGGCTATAGACATACCCTTTGAGAGCACTCTCTTGAGTTTGTCATCAATATTCAGAGCAGCAAAATCTATAGGATACTGTTTGCGGGCAGCCTTGACAAGCATAGACTTACGGAAATATGTCGCATCTCTATCAATATCAACATTCCACGGCACGCGACCTGTCAACATACTATAGAGCACCGCTGTGGCAGCAAAGATATCGCTACGCTCGTCATATATGCCCGCAAAGGTCTCATTTGCCGAGTAACACACCTCAAGGTCCGAGGTGTCAAATGGTACATTTCCGCTACAGCTTGGAGCGGCGTGGCCAAGGTCAATAATCTCTGGCGTACCGCCATTTGTTGCGCTGAGCATAACATTGCGAGGGGTGATATCATTGTGGTACAGACCCTGACTGTGCATATACTTAAGGCCATCTAACATACCGGCAAAGATACGCACTGCCTCCGCCTCAGAGAGTTTATGCTCACGATAGAGCTTCTCTGCAAGCAGTTCGCCAGTAAAGTAGTTTGTTGTATAGTACTGGCAGTCGCTCTGCGGAGTAGATATATTTCCCGAACTGATAAAGCTAACTACATTGCGGCTCTTAATCCTCTGACTGTACTCAATCTCAAGAATAACACCACTCTGCGGGTTTATCAGCATCTGGGGCACCAACTTCATAATATAGACCTTCATAAAGAATGGCTGATGCGCCTCATCCTCAACGCGATAGGTCTCTGTATATACATTTGCTTTGATAAGACTCTGGACCAAGTAACCATCTACTCTCTGTCCACTCTCAAGTACTGCCATAGTGATAAGTTTAGGAATGTTATTTTGTCTAATCTACAAAAATAACAAAGATTTGCAATTTCTGCAAATCTTTGTCAACTTAAGTATCTTTAGTTCTTAGAGTCGTTTGCCTCGCAAGACTACTTTGTATTGTCAAAGGTGTAAGACTCCCAAGGATGCTGAGCATCAGCGCCCTTCTCAAGGATATTCTCAACGTGTACAAGCATTGGGAAGTCGCTCAGCTCTACCTGACCAAGCTCCGCCTTGCGATAGATAGCCTTAGCTACACGGCGAGCAACGACAAGTGACTCAAGAGTAACACCAGCCAGAATCTCAAGAGCCTCCTCATAGCTCTTACCCTCACCAAGAAGGATACCAATCTTACGGGTACGACCACCGTAAACAGTTACATAGAGGTCACCAATACCGATATTCTCGCAATCAAAGTCTGCACCCTGAATCTTGAGCAGGCGACGCATCTCCTTTACAGCCTGATAGAAGGCTGCAGCCTGTGAGTTGTAGTGTAGACCTGCATCCTCACCCAAGTAGCGGTTTACAAGACCGATAGTAAGCGCAACGCCGAGTGCATATGCATTCTTGAGTGCCACTGCGCTCTCAAGGCCAATAACATCGTTTGTAAGTGAGATGTGGTAGTAAGATGTTGTAAGTGTCTCACGCATCATTCTCAGAGTAGCAGAGTCCTTACCGCAGAAGGCAACCTCTGTCTGATCGTGGAAGACAAGCTCGTATGAGGTACAAGGGCCACCGATAGCGCAAACCTCACGAACAATACCTCTCTTTGCGAGCTCTGCCTGCCAATAGTCTGGATAGCTAATAAGTGTACCATCCTCAAGGTTGATAAGACCCTTAGTTACAGAGAGCACTGGAGTCTTTGGGTCGAGATTTGTCAGAATCTCATCAAGGAACCAATCAACACCAAAAGATGATACGCCACCGATAACAAAGTCGCAACCCTCAACGGCAGTTTTCCAATCCTCAATCTGGTAGTACTTGATACCCTCTGGAAAATCTCGATCAAACTTTGGATGGCGATTTGTAGCCTTACAAGCGTCAATAATCTCACGGTCAAGTGGAGTACCTACAAGGCGAACCTCGTGACCATTCTCTGCTGCTGGGAAGGCAAGCGCCGAGCCCATCATACCAGAGCCAATAATAGTTACAACTTTTTTCATTTTATCAGTTTTTTATGTTAAAATATTTAAGACATCGTTAGACTTTGCAAAAGTAGTACTTTTTTTCGTTTCAGCACCACATAGACAAAAAAAGAGCGCAATAGTTTCCTATTGTCGCTCTTTTCTATTACTTTGAGTAGTTACTTAACCTCCTCAAACTCTACATCCTCTGGCTGAGCACCACCCTGCTGTGCACCCTGACCAGCGTTTGCTGCGCCCTGCTGTGCACCCTGCTGTGCCTGCTGAGCAGCGTAGATATCCTGAGATGCTGCCTGCCAAGCCGCATTAAGAGCCTCCATAGCAGTGTCGATAGCTGCAAGGTCGCTATTCTTGTGAGCCTCCTTAAGCTGAGCGAGTGCAGACTCAATAGCACTCTTCTTCTCTGCAGGAATCTTGTCGCCATACTCCTTAAGGTTCTTCTCAGTAGTGAAGATATTTGCATCGGCAGTGTTGAGCTTCTCTACACGCTCCTTCTCAATGCGGTCCTTCTCCTCATTTGCCTTAGCCTCGTCACGCATACGCTGAATCTCAGCATCTGTAAGACCGCTTGAAGCCTCAATGCGGATAGACTGCTCCTTACCTGTACCCTTATCCTTTGCAGATACATTAAGGATACCGTTTGCGTCGATATCAAATGTAACCTCAATCTGTGGCACGCCGCGTGGAGCTGC
>JAFOYS010000321.1 GCA_017391435.1 Alistipes sp.
AGGAGTTTAAGGAAAGAAAAAAAACACTAACTTCCCTAAACTCCCTAAATTCCTTAAATTCTCTGTCCGCGTCAGCCAGCTAACGGCTAACGGCTAACGGCTAATGGCCCAAAAAAAGAGTCCTGCGGGACTCTTTTTTACTTAACATACTTACTGAAGAACTTCCAGATTTCGGCTGCGGTGTTCATACTGTCACCAGCCCAGTTGTGCTTGCCGTTAACCACCTCATAGAGCCACACCTCATTGCCATTTACGCCACCAACATAGCGGTGGGCGATTACCTGATTCTTTACAAGTGGCAGCATCTCGGTATGCTCGTGGGTGCAGTTGTTTACCGCTGCCCAGTAGCCTACGGCGCGAGGTACGGCGATATATCCGCCCCACTTATCGATATTCTCAAGGTTTCCGTTCCACTTTGATGTCTTGTCAAGTGTTCCGTGTACCTCCATCAGCGGGATAGGACGCTTTGCCTTCAGTGTGCGGTACATCCACTCCATAGTAAGGCCCGACACTGGCGCTACGGCAGCAAAGATATGCGGAGCCTTGTAGGCCAGAAGGTAACTCATCTCGCCACCGTTTGAATGACCTGTAGCGAATACATTGTGCTTGGAGAGTTTATGCTCCTTCTGCAGATGTTTTACAAGGCGGATGGTAAAACCTACATCGTCACGCTCCCAACCTGCGTCAAGGTGGAAGGCATAGCCTACAGCCCAGCAGTGCTTGCCCTTGTTGTCCTTAGGGCCCTTAGGGTAGCAGACTGCAAAACCCTCCTTGTCAGCCACTGGGTGGAAGCCGTAGCCGATAGACGGAATCTGCTTTGAGCCATAGCCGTGGAAGGCCATAATCAGCGGTGCTCCCTCTGGTAGATTTTGTGGCTTGTAGAGGTAGTATGTGTACTCAATGCCCTTGTGCTTGAATGTGTGCTCGGTAAGAGTTCCTGTGCCTGTATTCTTGGCTGTGGCAATGGCGCTCAGGGCAAACAGTGCCACGATAAGTAATGCTAACTTTCTCATTGTTACTACTTTGTTAACTGATTCATCATCCACTTTGAGCGTGCAGAGTCCTGCTCTGGATATGTCCAGTGGCGCGACTGCGGAACAATCATCACCTCAGGCTGTTTAGGCATCTCATTTATCGCACCCTGAATAGATGTAGGGCAGACCACAAGGTCGTTATATCCGTATGACACCCACATAGGCTGCTGTACTCCGCGTGCGAAGTTTACAACATCGTAGTACTTGACAGTCTCAAGGCGCTCCTTGGTGGCGAGCTTCTTGTTATTAAAGAGATATGGCCACGAGTTGCCCTGGTCGTAAAGGTAGCCTGTAAGGTCGCACATCGCTGGGTAGAAGGCTGCTCCAGCCTTAACTTTAGGGTTGAGGTACGATGTTGTGATAGTGAGAGCACCACCCTGACTACCGCCCATAACGCCAATGCGCTCAGGGTCTACAAAGTCAAGCGATGCGAGAAAATCAACAGCGCGAGCGCAAGAGACAAAGACGCGCTTGTAGTAGTAGTTCTCCTTGTCGTCCACATTTGCCGATGGGTAGTTGAGCAGTGAGCCCTGCTTGAGGGTCTCGTAGATTCGCTCGTCAGCCATTACGGTAGGGATGCCGTGTATTCCCACCTCAAAGGTTACAAAGCCCTTCTCTGCCTCAGCGTAGTAGCCCTTGCGAGAGCGACAGCCCGCACCTGGAACAATGAGTATTGCAGGGCACTTGCCGTTGTAGGAAGCTGGCACGCAGAGAGTTCCGTAGATTCGTGAGCCCTTCTTGAAACTCTGGAACGATGCCGAGTAGACCTTTACCT
>JAFOYS010000322.1 GCA_017391435.1 Alistipes sp.
ACCTGGTGAGACTGTAGAGTGCTTCCAGGGTGTGCGCGACATAACATTCTCTACAGACAACAAACACATTGCATATAGCAAGGGGAACAATCTATACCTCTACAATATTGAGACGAAGAGCACCACCGCCATTACTGATGACGGCTCTTGGAACAAGATTATCAACGGCACATCCGACTGGGTATACGAGGAGGAGTATGGTTTTACTCGCGCCTATGCCTTCTCTACTGACGGCAGCAAGATTGCCTACCTACGCTTTGACGAGAGCGCAGTGCCAACCTTTGAGATGATGCGCTTTGACAACACCCTCTACAACCACGCCTACTCGTTTAAGTACCCCAAGGCGGGCGACAAGAACTCTGTAGTTGAGCTATATCTCTACGATATCAAGAGTAAGCGTTCTACAAAGATTGATGTTGGCAGCAATAGCGACCAGTATATATTCAATGTTGCTTGGACACCTGCAAACAAGCTCTACTTCTATCGCGTCAATCGCCTTCAGAACTGTTTTGAGGTTGTTATGTGCAACGACAATGGCACTCAGAAGGTTATCTACTCGGAGAGCTCTCCGCGCTATGTTGAGAGACCAAATAGCTCAAATATCACCTTTATTGATGGCGATAGGTTTATTGTCAAGGAGGAGACTACAACAGGCTGGATGCACCTCTATCTGCACTCAGTAGCAAAGGGTCGACTTAATGCTATAACCTCTGGTCGCTGGGAGGTGGTGTCGCTCGATGGTTACGATGGCAAAAACATCTACTACACCTCTACCGAGCGTTCTGCTCTTGACCGCGACCTCTACTCTGTGCGCCTTAATGGCAAGTCGCGCCGCCTGCTTACCCCTGAGGGTGGCTACAACATTATCCTACCTTCAACAGGTATGAAGTACTATGTACGCACCTTTAGCAACTGCCAGACTCCAAATATTATCACCGTACACAGCTCAGACGGCACAACTATAGACACCCTTGCAGACCGTCGCAAGGCCGTTGCTGCTGCGGGAAAGCTGGCAAAGAAGGAGTTCCGACAGTTTATTACCGAGCGAGGCGACACGCTGAACTACTACATTCAGCTACCACACAACTACGATCCTGCAAAGCTCTACCCAGTGCTGCTGACACAATACTCCGGTCCAGGCTCACAGTCTGCTGCAAACCGCTGGAATGCCGACTGGGAGGATGCTCTCACGCGCCACGGCTATATCGTTGCGTGCTGTGATGGTCGCGGAACAGGCTTCCGCGGCGAGCAGTTCAAAAAGTGCACCTATGCCGACTTAGGTCGTCGCGAGTATGAGGACCAGATATCCTTTGCCCGCTACCTTGCAACAATGCCGTATGTAGATAAGTCTCGCATAGGCATCTACGGCTGGTCATATGGCGGTTTTATGGCATTAAACTGCGCTCTACACGGCGCTGGACTCTTTAAGATGGCTATAGCCGTTGCGCCAGTAACATCTTGGAGATACTACGACACTATTTACACGGAGATCTACAACGGCCTGCCACAAGATAACCCTCAGGGATATGACGACAACTCGCCACTCTCCCACGCCGAGAAGCTCTCGCCACGCACCCGACTGCTTATAATCCACGGCACAGCCGATGACAATGTCCACTTCCAAAATAGTATGGAGATGTGCCACCGCCTCAACGCCGCCGGCAAGCAGTACGATATGATGGTCTACCCAGACCAAAACCACTCTATGCGCCCAAGCGCCACTTCGCTCGTGCGCCAAAAGATGATAGACTACACGCTTGATAACTTATAACAGATAACACGAGCCTTGCACTGAGCAAGGCTCTTTTTCTAACTCCATCTACAGCGCAGAAATTCTGTTTGTTGAATAGAAGATGGGATTGGCTACTTCGCAGATTCTCTGCTCCGTAACGCCCATCCCGCCCGCTCGCCGCGGGGGCGCTTCCAAAGTTTGAAAGTCTTGCGAAGCAAGACTTTCAAACTTTGGGTGGAAGATGGGATTTGAATGTCGCGCGTGCGCGACATCACCGAAGGAGTGCCGCAGTCGCAGAATGCGGTGCGGGAATACACGACTGAGGTAACCCTACCATTTCCCAGATTCCACAATTGAAAGCAGGAAGAGCGTAGCTCTCTCTTTTTTTGTTTGTTGGATGGGAGCTTGCTCACAAGACAAAACAAACAAAAAAGAAGATGCGAGGCATAACCTCGCATCCTGCTTTCAAGGGTGGAAGATGGGATTCGAACCCACGACCTTCGGAACCACAATCCGTCACTCTAACCAGCTGAGCTACATCCACCATATGATTTGTTTCCAAATCGGGGACAAAAGTAATACAGATTTTTGTTACTTCCAAATTTCTGCGTTAGTTTTTAGCAAAATTGGTTTAAATTTATTCTTTTTGCTCCCTTCTACAGATTATCCAGCGTGTAGTCAACCATCTTCTGGCGCACGAGCGAAGTGGC
>JAFOYS010000323.1 GCA_017391435.1 Alistipes sp.
AGGAGAAGGCAAAGAAGGAGAAGGTTACAGACCCACGCCTGCTCACTGTAATGAAGATGACAAAGATGACCAAGGAGTCTCAGTTCCTTACAAAGGGTATTGCTATGAAGACCGCGCACCGTGCTACACAGGGATTCTCTATCTCTGCAGACGAGAGCACAATGTGGTTCTCACAGCCTGGTAGCTTTGGTAAGAATCAGCCTGGACTTACAAAGGTTCACGAGAACTATGTTATTCGCCGCAAGGATGGTAAGCGTGAGAGTATGACCCTTCGCTACTTTGGTAATGCAAATGCACTTGCTATTGAGCACGGAAGCGATGGTCAGGATTATATCTGGATTGGAAGTAACGGTACAAAGTACAAGGGCGCTTATGGTCGTACTCGTACTGTATCTCGCTTCCCATTTAAGGCTGAGACCGAGATTAACGACGGCTATGCTGGCGAGAACTACTATATGGGTGGCCAGAGATACTGCTGTCCTGCAGTAAATGTTGAGGCAGATATCCTCGGTATTGTAACTCAGGTTGCTGGTGCTGTGACTGTAAATCTCTATAACCTTAGCGACGCTCGCGCTATGGATGACACTGATGTAAAGCTCAAGACCCAGTATAAGGGTGAGGTTGTAGGTGAGCCTGAGCAGACCGTTGTTCGTACTATCAAGGCAAAGGATATGTCAAATGCAGAGGCTATCAGCTCATTTACTATTCCAAAGCCTGATAAGGAGACTGCAGACCCTGCTAAGGATGTAAACTACTACACCTTCCGCGCTTGGGATGTAGATAAGGACTATGTATACTTTGTTGAGGGTCAGCACAATAAGGGTAGTATGAAGAACGGCGAGAGCAAGGCATTTATTACTGTCTATGACCACGCTGGTCGTATTGCTCTGCCAAAGCGTCGTATACAGTGCGTATTTGACCAGTATCTGCTTGAGTCTCTTCAGATTACACCTGCAGGTTATGCTGATATTGCCGGTATTAAGGTTATCGGTAGCAAGATCTATGTGATGTTCTCTGTTAAGAACAGCAAGGGTTTCCGTACTGTAGTAGTTAAGTACGAGTAAATTGCATTTATAAGGGGTGTCTACTTCCGTTACCTCATTTACAGCAATGGGCGGTACGCGTAAGTACAGCCCATCGCTGTAAATATTGGCGAGCGTTGTAAACCCCACCTTAAAATACAATTTAGGGGGTGCGAAGATTTGGGGACGAGTGATAATTTGAGGAGTAAAAAGTAGTAAAATAGATAGTTATGTCAGTAAAGAAGAGTTTGCCTATTGTTCAGGCCGATGAGTGGCTAAAACCTGTAGAGGAGGAGATCGTCCTTCGCCATAACCTCTATTTGCAGCGCCTTGAGGCTATTGAGCGCAGTAGTGGCTCTATTGTAGACTATGCAAATGGCTATCACTACTTCGGTTGGCAGTACGATGATTCGCTCTCGGGCTGGTGGTTTCGTGAGTGGCTTCCAGAGGCATACGATGTCTACATCTTTGGAGACTTTAATGGTTGGCAGCGTACACAACTCCGACTTGACCGTGATAAGGATGGCGTGTGGAGCATCTTTCTGCCAGAGGCTATGTATGGCTACCGTCTAACACACGGCTCGCTCTATAAGCTCCACATTCACGGTGCTAATGGTTGGCTTGACCGCATTCCGGCATATGCTACGCGCGTAGTGCAGGATGATGAGACAAAGAACTATACTGCCCAATTCTGGATTGACGAGCCTTTTGATTGGTCAGAGGATAACTTCTCTGCCTCAAAGTGTAATCCGCTGCTTATCTACGAGACGCACATAGGTATGGCGCAGGAGAAGGAGGGTGTAGGTACTTACCGCGAGTTTGAGACCAAGATACTCCCAAAGGTGCGCCGTGCGGGTTATAATGCCATTCAGGTTATGGCTATTGCTGAGCACCCATACTATGGCTCGTTTGGCTACCACGTGTCAAACTTCTTTGCCCCTTCGTCTCGCTTTGGTACCCCAGAGGAGCTTAAGTCGCTTGTCCGCAAGGCTCACTCTATGGGTATTGCCGTGATTATGGATATTGTCCACGCGCACTATGTCAAGAATCTTAACGAGGGTATCAATGAGCTTGATGGCTCACAACACCACTACTCTAAGGAGGGCGATGCTGGATATCAGCAGTATTGGGACTCTAAGACCTTTGACTACGGCAAGCGAGAGGTAGAGCACTTTTTGCTCTCAAATGTTAAGTATTGGATGGATGTTTTCCACTTTGACGGCTACCGTTTTGATGGTGTAACATCTATGCTCTATCACCACCACGGATATACAGATTTTGACTGTCGCGAGAAGTTCTTTGATGCTGGTGTAAACCGCGATGCGATAGTCTACCTAACACTTGCCAATAAGCTGATACACAGCATAAACCCTGCAGCAATAACCATTGCTGAGGATGTGAGCGGTATGCCGGGTATGTGTAATACTATTGAGGATGGTGGAGTAGGTTTTGACTATCGTCTCGGTATGGCAATTCCAGACTTCTGGATTAAACTGCTCAAGGATATTCCGGATGAGGATTGGAGCCTTGATGAGATGTGGAGCATTATGACTTCGCGTCTGCCAGGTGTCAAGACTGTAGCCTATGCCGAGTCGCACGACCAGGCACTTGTGGGCGATAAGACCATAGCCTTCCGTCTTATGGATAAGGAGATGTACTTTGCAATGAATCGTGCATCTGAAAACCTTGTCGTTGAGCGCGGTATGGCCCTGCATAAGATGATACGCCTGATGACAATAGCTACAGGTGGCGATGCATACCTCAATTTTATGGGTAACGAGTTTGGCCATCCTGAGTGGATAGATTTCCCTCGCGAGGGTAACGATTGGAGTTATGCCCACGCGCGTCGTCAGTGGTCACTGGCAACAAACGGTTTTTTGCGCTATTCACAGCTCGCAGAGTTTGATCGTGCTATGATACGCCTTGTAAAGAAGAATCGTGTGCTGCAGAATGGCTATCCGTGGAAGTGGAATACAGACTATGACAATAAGACCCTTGTATTCTCACATCGCAATCTGCTCTTTGTCTTTAATTGGCATACTGAGGCCTCTATTCCAGACTATATAACCGAGGTACCTCGCCCAGGTAAGTATACAGTAGAGCTTACTACAGACGATCCTCGCTATGGTGGTCTTGGTAGAAATAGTGTTGGCGCAGAGCACTTCTCATATTCTGAGAAGGATGAGAATGGAAATGTTCACCACTATATTAAAATCTACAATACTGCCAGAACTGCTGTTGTTCTGAAATGGCACCGATGATTTTGTCGTGATAGCGTGCCACCTACGGCACATCCCTTAAAAATCAGTGGCGGCTGTACCTTTTAGTACTATCCGCCACTGATTTTTTACGCGATGCACCGTATCTGACACGCTCTGACGACAAAATGGGCGGTACTAAAAGTAGTGAAATTAAGGAGGTTAATGAGTTTAGGGAGAAAATCACTAACTTCACTAATCTCCTTAAATTCTTTATTTAGAGGAGAGACTCCGTCTGTAAGTGTTTATTCGGATTTAGGTTGGCCATCGTAGATGGTACAATGGAAAAGAGAGATTGCTTGCCAAGTTTACTTGAGCAAAAGCATATCTCTCTTTTTTATTGTAGTAGCCGCAAGGCTATCCTAAATCCGCATCAGCACGGAAGAAAAACGAAGTTTTTCATAAAGTTTTTGGTGAAGCTTTTTTCAAAAAGCTTCGGTACTCGCTTTCTGCGAAGCAAACAGTTACTGACCCAGAGCCTTTTTAAGTGCGCCGGCAAACTTCTGTGGGTCAATGTTGTGTTTGAGTTGTCCGTTCTTGGCAATTGAGATGCTGCCTGTCTCTTCAGAGACGACAACAATAACGGCATCTGTAAGCTCGCTCATACCTATAGCAGAGCGGTGTCGTGTGCCGTAATCCTTCGGAACATCGGACTGTGTTACCGGTAGGATGCACTTTGCAGCCACAATGTGGTTGTCTTCAATAATCACAGCACCGTCGTGGAGAGGTGCATTCTTAAAGAAGATATTTTTGAGCAGTGAGACCGAGATATTTGCGTCAAGGGTAATGCCGTTTTCGATAACAAACATCAGATCGTCTCTTTGGCGGATGACAATCAGTGCACCGGTCTTTGTGTTGCTCATATCCAGACAGGCAGAGACTATCGGAGAGGTGTTTATAGCCTCCTTTTTGCGGACAGAGGAGAACATTCGTGAGATGAAGTCAAACTCCTTCTGACGCATACCGATAAGCTGTAAGAAACGGCGAATCTCTGGCTGGAAGATAATTATTAGGGCAATAACTCCTACGCTGATTACCTGACCGAGTATAGACGATAGTAGCTCCATATTCAGAGCTCGGACCATTACCCACGCAATAATGATGATAATGATTCCGAAGAAGATATAGGGAGCACTAGTACCCCTTGTGGCGCGATAGATGCTATACATCAGACACGCCACAAGGAATATGTCAATAAAGTCAATCAGTGTAAATGGAATAAAGCCCATTTAGAGTCTGTTTTTAGATTATTTCTCGCTCTTTGCAGCAGCCTTGTCAGCAGCGTAGAGCTGGTTAACCTTGTCAAGGACAATAGAGGTGATATCGAGATCGTCAGATGCATCAAGAAGCGCAGTTGCGTTTACAATCATCTTGTATGCGCCATCAGCGTTAATCTCGTCAATAGCACGCTGCATAAGGTCAGCCATACGGTTCTGGAACACCATATTCTCCTCCTCAAGTGCGCGGAGCTGCTTCTGAGCACTCTCCTGATATGCTGCTACACGCTTCTGGATATCCTGCTCCTTGCGCTGTGCCTCAATAGTGGTGATAAGACCCTTCTGGTACTTCTCCTGAAGCTGTACCATCTCGTTCTGAAGCTTCTGCTCCTTCTCAGCAAGGCTCTTCTGAGTCTTCTCGTTCTTAGTCTGGAGAGCTACACCCTCAGTCTTGAAGATCTCTGACTCAGCAAAAACTGCGTCTGTTCTTACAAATGCGAGGTCTGATGCGCCAACCTCGGTCTTAGCCTCAGCCTTGCTCTCAGTTGTAGATGTCTTTGGTGCGTTGTTGCAGCTTACAGCAAGAGTGAGTGCCAAGGCTGCGAAAAGTACTTTTTTCATAAAAAATATCTGTTTTTAGTTAAATTTTGCATTCAAACTACAAAGATAGTAATTTTTCGGTTAAAACTACCGTTCGGGTATGAAAATTTAAAATTCCTCCAATCTGTAGTGCCCTCCAGCGTCAAGAATCATATCAAGCGCACTCTTAAATACCGCATCAGCCTCGGTAGCCGAACAGCCTACTCCGTAGCCACAACGCTCGTAGATGGCAGTAGGTAGCTGCTCGACACTTACTCTGTAGTGGCCTGCCATAAGCTCTGTATCCTCTCGGTCAACTATCGCTCGGCGCTCAAAGTCCCTCTGAGGAGAGTTGTCATAGTCGCACTTATACTCCACGACAAGTCTCTTGCGAATATCAATAGATGCGTATAACTCAATCTGTACTGGACAGTCACTATCTGTAGAGAATAGATTTTTCTCGTTCATATCGGGTTTATGTTCTGATTATATCTACAAATATAGTGTTTTTCTTGCGAAAACAATCCATTTTGGTTATATTTGTAGTATGATTTTAAGAGCAAACTGTAAGATAAACATAGGGCTTGATGTCCTTCGTCGCCGTGAGGATGGTTTTCACGAGCTCAGTACCGTTATGTATCCTGTACAAGGGCTTTATGATACACTCACTGTAGTCAGGAGCGAGGAGATGACCTTTAAGCAGACGGGTATTTGTGTAGACTGCCCTACAGAGAAGAATCTCTGCGTTAAGGCTGCAAGATTGATGCAAAGGTGCTATGGCGTTGACAATGTGGCTATTACGCTTGATAAGCGCGTGCCTTTTGGTGCTGGTCTTGGTGGTGGAAGTAGCGATGCTACGGCGGTTATACTTGCTATGAATGAGCTTTTTGACCTATCTCTTTCTGAGCAGGAACTGACTGCAAGAGCGGCGGAGTTAGGTAGCGATACGGCATTTTTTGTTCGCAATACTCCACAGTTATGTACGGGTCGTGGTGAGGTTATGACCCCTATTGCCCTTCCATTAGCGGGGTTGTGGTTGGTTGTTATAAAGCCAGAGGTTAGCGTCTCTACGGCTGAGGCCTACGGCGGGGTAAAACCTTTTGTGCCAGAGGTTTCGCTTGATGTGCTGTTGGCGCGACCAATAGAGCAGTGGCAGGGCGTTGTAAAGAACGATTTTGAGGCTCATATCTTTAAGTCACACCCTCTGCTTGGCAACCTTAAGCAGCAACTGCTTGATGCAGGAGCGATTTATGCCTCAATGTCTGGTTCTGGTTCGGCTCTGTTTGGAATATTTGACTGTCGGCCAGAAATCAATTTTGATTCAACAATTTTTACACATATTGAGCAGTTATGAAACGACTTTTAACCTTTACACTTGCAGCCTTTGTGGCTGTTGCTACTATGGCGCAGAGCCTAAATTGTGGCTCATATAACATTCGTATGCACTCAAAGGTGGACTATAAGAGGGGTGATGGCTGGACAGAGCGTCGCGAGATTATGTGCGATCTTATAGCCTTTACTGCCTTTGATATCTTCGGTGCTCAGGAGGTCTGCCACGACCAGTTGGAGTATATGCTTGAGCGTATGCCTGAGTACGACTATATTGGCGTTGCTCGCGATGATGGCAAGAAGAAGGGTGAGTATAGTCCGGTATTCTACCGCCGAGACCGCTTTGAACTGCTTGATAGCGGAACATTCTGGCTCTCGGAGACTCCAGAGAAGGTCTCTTATGGTTGGGATGCAGCTTGCCGTAGAGTGTGTAGCTGGGGATATTTTAAGGATAAGCAGACAAAGAAGAAGTTCTGGTTCTTCAATACCCATATGGACCATAAAGGTAAGACCGCTCGCGTAGAGGGTGCAAAGCTTGTTATCTCAAAAATCAAGCAGATGTGTGGTAATAAGGCAAATGTTATCCTTACGGGCGACTTTAATGTGGCTCAAGATAGCCCAGCCTATAACACCTTTGCTCAGAGTGGACTGCTCAAGGATGCATATACCCTTGCACCTATCAAGCACGCCCCTGCAGGCACATTTAACAACTTCAAGGTCGGTACACACTCGCCAAAGCGCATTGACCATATCTTTGTTGCAGGATGCGATGTTGCCCGCTACGGAATCCTTACATACCACTACTGGAGCGACAATAACGGCACTGATGCCACCCTTAACGATGCCCCTACAGGCCTAACGGCTGAGCACCGCGGTGTGCATATGCACTCCGACCACTACCCAGTGCAGGTGTTTGTAAATCTGAAGTAGCCCTACCCCGACTAAAATAGAGAGGCTGACTTTTTGGTAGCACTTTATAGGCGGTGAATTTTATTTCACCGCCTATTTTGTTGATATACATTGCATTAGGTTGTTGTGTTGTAAAACGACTTTTGTGCAAAAATGGTTTAAGCGTTGATTTTACCCTTTTGTGTGTAGTCTTCTATGTAGTATAAATTAAGTATAATTAAGATATAATATG
>JAFOYS010000324.1 GCA_017391435.1 Alistipes sp.
GTCACGAACATTGCAGATGTCGCAATTCCAACCTGGGAACTCACGGTAAATAGGAACAATGCTATCATCAGCCTCGTATGGGAAGTAGTCAACCTGCTTGTCTCCAAGCTGATAGCCTACGGCAACCTTGATAGTATCAAAGTCGTTGAGGATATCTGACTTCATCATAATGAGCGAGGTTACGCCGTTCATCATAACTGCGTACTTAAGAGCGACAAGGTCAAGCCAACCGCAGCGGCGTGGACGGCCTGTGGTAGCACCAAACTCGTTACCAACCTGACGAAGGGTCTCGCCAGTAGAGTCAAAGAGCTCTGTTGGGAATGGACCGCTACCTACGCGGGTGCAGTATGCCTTGAAGATACCGTAAACCTCACCAATGCGGGTTGGAGCAACACCAAGACCGGTGCAGACACCAGCACAGAGGGTGTTAGATGAGGTTACATATGGATAGGTACCGAACTCGATATCAAGAAGCGAGCCCTGAGCGCCCTCAGCAAGGATAGTCGCATCCTTAGCAAGGTAGTCGTGAACAAGCATCTCGCTATCTACAAACTCAAAGCGCTTGAGAGACTCAACGCCACGGAACCACTCCTGCTCGTAGGCATCAACATCTACCTGATAGTCGTACTGACGAAGCTGGAAGAGGTGCTTCTGTTTCAGAGCCTGGTAGCGCTCCATAAAGTCTGGAAGAAGGATGTCTCCCACGCGAAGACCATTACGGCCAGTCTTGTCCATATATGCAGGACCGATACCCTTAAGAGTAGAGCCAATCTTGGTCTTGCCCTTTGCAGCCTCGCTGGCAGCATCAAGAGCGCGGTGAGTAGGAAGGATAAGGTGTGCTCGCTTAGAGATCTTGAGGCGAGAGACCATATCAATACCTGTAGCCTCAATCTGAGCAATCTCCTCAGCAAGGATAACAGGGTCAATAACCACACCGTTACCGATGATGTTCATAGAGCCATCACGGAAGATACCTGATGGAACTGTGTGAAGCACGAACTTCTCGCCACCAAAGTGGAGGGAGTGACCCGCATTTGGTCCACCCTGAAAACGAGCAATGACATCGTAATTTGGGGTCAATACATCAACCACCTTACCTTTACCCTCGTCACCCCACTGGAGGCCGAGTACTACATCAACTTTTTTCATATATCAAGTTTAGAATTTTTCGCTGCGTAAAGTTACGCTACTTTTTCCGTTTCGCCAAATATAGTTATCGTTTTTTTTAACAATTTATTGACAGCGCACAATTTAGAGCAGTTTCTCAAGCTCCTGTATACGGTCGCGGTATCGGGCTGCGGCAAGGAAGTCAAGGCTCTTGGCGGCTCGCTCCATATCTGCCTGAGCGCGGGAGATCTCGGCGCGTATCTGCTCAGCACTCTGTGGCTGAACGGTCTCGGTAACTGCAGCGACATCTATCTGCTCCTGTGGGGCAAGGAGTGTCTGCGTGCTACCGCTCTTATCTGCACGGCGAGGCATAAGGCCGTTCTCTATATTGTAGCGTATCTGCTTATAGCGACGGCGGTTGCTCTGCTCAATAGACTCGCGCATAGTCTTTGTAACCTTTGCGGCATACATAATAACAAGGCCATTAGCGTGGCGGGCAGCACGACCCGCTATCTGGGTAATAGCGCGGACATTGCGGAGCATACCCTCCATATCGGCATCAATAATTGCAACGAGCGAGACCTCGGGAAGGTCAAGACCCTCACGGAGGAGGTTTACGCCGATAAGCACATCAAACAGTCCCCCTCTGAGGTCCTCCAGAATCTGAACGCGCTCAAGGGTATCTACATCGGAGTGGATATATCGGCAGCGGATGGCCATCTTCTCAAAGTAGGTGGCAAGCTCCTCGGCGCTACGCTTTGTAAGAGTCGTAACGATAACCTTCTCATCGCGCTCGGTACGAAGAGTAATCTGCTCAATGAGGTCTATAATCTGATTCTCAGAACTGCGCACCTCAAGAGGTGGGTCTATAAGGGCTGTTGGGCGGATAATCTGCTCTATAACAGCACCATCAGAGCGGGCAATCTCATAGTCGGCCGGTGTTGCACTGACATAGAGAGTAGTGCCTGTAAGTGCCTCAAACTCCTCAAAGCGCAGTGGGCGGTTATCCCTTGCTGCGGGAAGGCGGAAGCCATACTCAACAAGATTCTCCTTGCGGGCACGGTCTCCACCGAACATAGCTCGCACCTGCGGAATAGTTACGTGGCTCTCGTCAACAATTAGCAGAAAGTCCTCGGGGAAGTAGTCTAAAAGGCAGAAGGGTCGGGTACCAGCACTGCGACCGTCAAAGTATCGGGAGTAGTTCTCAATACCTGGGCAGTAGCCAAGCTCCTTAATCATCTCAAGGTCATACTCTGTGCGCTGCTGGATGCGTTTGGCCTCGGTAGTACGACCCTCGCGCTCAAAGAAGGCGACCTGCTTACCCATATCTATATATATCTGGCTCACGGCGTTATCTATACGCTCCTTAGTGGTCACAAAGAGGTTGGCTGGAAAGATGCTAACCTCCGTAAGTCGCTCAAGGCGGGCACCAGAGAGTGGGTCTATGGCGTAGATATCCTCAATCTCGTCATCAAAGAAGAGTATGCGGTAGCAGTTATTACCAAAGGCGGACATAACATCTATAGTCTCGCCCTTAACGCGGAAGGTGGCTGGAGTAAGCTCAGTCTCAGTGCGGGTATAGAGTGCCTCGACAAGGCGGTAGAGGATATGCTTACGGGGAACTGTCTGCCCTACCTTCAGCGTAAGCGTATTTGCGTGAAAGTCAGCAGGGTTGCCTATACCATAGAGGCAGGAGACTGACGAGACCACAACAACATCCCGTCGTCCAGAGAGTAGTGTGGCGGTAGTTGCAAGGCGCATCTTCTCTATCTGGTCATTGATGCTAAGGTCCTTCTCAATGTAGGTATCGGTAGCGGGCAGATAGGCCTCGGGCTGGTAGTAGTCGTAGTAGGAGACAAAGTACTCTACGGCATTGTTGGGAAAGAAGTTGCTAAACTCACCATAGAGCTGTGCTGCAAGGGTCTTATTGTGGCTCAGAACAAGCGTAGGACGGTTAAGTGCAGCAATGACATTGGCCATAGTAAAGGTCTTACCTGAGCCCGTAACGCCCTGAAGGGTACAGCAGTTTACTCCCGAGGTAAAGGACTCAAGAATCTCTGCTATAGCCTGTGGCTGGTCTCCCGTAGGGGCATATTGAGAGGTAAGTTGAAACTCCATACTAAATTATCGTGCGACCCAAGTGGTTGGCAATCTGTACCTTGAGTTGATTCATTCGGTTGTACTCCTTAAGGCACTCGTACATCTGCTCCTCGTCAAGGTCCGATGCAAGCATTGCGTTAAGCTCGGCAATACGACCCATAATAATGCGCGACTTATAGAGCCAGATGAGCTTTGGAATACCCTCGGCAAGCATATTGGACTGCGAGAGTGTTCGCATATCCTTCTGTGACCAGATGGCGCTCTCGGTATAGTTATCGTCAATAGTAAGAAGGTCCACAGCCACGGTGCAGACTTCCGCATCGGGATGGTTAACAATCTCTGCCTGAGAGGGATAGCGCGACTGAGCAAGGGCTGTGCGGTAGAGCGAGAGGATAGTGTTATAGACAGGGTTTGTAAGCACAATATCCATCTTATCAAGCTCTTCAACAATCACCTGTGCCGTATTCATCTCCACCACTACCCCACCCTCAAGGGTCTCAAAGTTACTCTGGCCGAACTTGAGCAGGTAGTAGACAATCTCGCGCTCAAGGGTATCAACCGACGCACTAAGGGGTATCTGACCGAAGCGCTGGCTCTGCTCATCAGGGGCTGTAGCAGACTCAGCATAGCGAGATTTACCATAGCCAGAGGCATATCGCTCGGCTTGCTGTGCTCGTGCCTGACGGCGGATAAACTCCTCAGCCTCAGTGTCTCCAAGGTTGTGCATACGGTTGAGAGCGACCTCGCTAATGAGCATATTCTCATCGGCACCCATAATCTGAGCGCACTGCTGGATAAACATAGAGCGGGTAATAGTGTCAGGAATCTGGGCAATAGAGACAACCATATTGCGCGTAACCTCGCTACGCTTTATGGGGTCATCGCCACACTCAGCAAGGAGCAGTTTAGCCTTGAAGGTGATAAAGTTCTCGGCACGGAGAGCGATATACTCCTGCACCTCTACAGCGCTATGGCTACGGGCAAAGGAGTCGGGGTCATCGCCATCAGGCAGAAGCACCACGCGCACATTCATACCCTCGTGCAGCACAAGGTCTATACCGCGCAGCGAAGCCTTAATACCCGCAGCGTCAGAGTCGTAGATTATCGTCAGGTTGTTTGTAAATCGGCGTATAAGGCGTATCTGGTCCACAGTAAGCGATGTTCCAGAGGATGCAACGACATTCTCCACGCCCGCCTGATGCATTGATATAACATCCGTGTAGCCCTCCACCATAATGGCGTAGTCGGCACTCTGGATAGCCTTCTTGGCAAAGAAGAGGCCGTAGAGTTCGCGCGACTTGTTGTAAATCTCACTCTCAGGGGAGTTCTGGTACTTGGCAACGCTCTTGTCTGTACGCATCGTACGGCCACCAAAGCCCACAATACGGCCCGAGATGTTGTGTATCGGGAACATAACTCGCTCACGGAAGCGGTCGTAGAGTCTGCCATCGCTCTCGCGCTTGATAGTAAGGCCCGTAGCGACAAGGAACTCCTCCTTATAGCCCGCACGAAGAGCGTCTACTGTCATCCTATCCCCACCACTTGGGCACATACCAAGACCAAACTTAGTGATAGTCTTCTGACTAAAACCTCGCGCCGAGGTAAAATAACTCATACCCACAGGGATACCCTCACTGCTGTCACGATTAAGGTAGTCAGCAAAGTAGCTGGCAATAAAGCTGTTCAGAGCAAACATACTCTCGCGATTGTCATTGCGAGCAACATCCTCAGGGGTCATCTCGCGCTCCTTAATCTCAATGCCATAGCGCTTTGCTACAGATTTCAGAGCCTCGGGATAACTAATGCCCTCGTGCTCCATAACAAAGGTCACAGCATTACCAGCCTTACCACAACCAAAGCACTTAAAGAGCCCCTTAGCGGGTGATACGACAAAAGAGGGTGTCTTCTCATCGTGAAACGGACAGCAAGCCTTGTAGTTAGCGCCATTTCGCTTGAGAGTCACATAGTCGCCGACAACATCCACAATATTTGCCGCCGCTAAAATTCTATCAATAACATCTCTTTCTATCATACGGTTACAAAGGTAATAATAATTTTGATTTTATCAAAATGGGGGCAGAGTCTCGGCGTTAGGGAAATTAGGGAAATTAAGGAGTTTAAGGAGAAACAAATCCCTAAACTCCCTAAACTCCCTAAACTCCTTAAATTCTCTGTACCGCGTCAGCCAGCTGATTACCTAAAGACGAAGTACCTACCAGCGAGGTAGCTATAGAGGGCGGTAACAGCCGTAGTTATGACCTTTGCGGGTGTGGGCCAGAGGCCGAGGTGTTCTACGAGCAGTTTCATAGAGATATAGTTCAGCGCAACGGAGCCAACAATAGAGAGTAAGTACTTCAGTAGCTGCACTTTACCAGATATATGTGTTGTGCGGAAGGCTATATTGCGATTAAGCCAAAAGCCCGTAAAAAAGGTTATCGGAAAGACCAGCGCAAGCGAGAGGATATGGGGCGAGACGACCACAAAGCCCAAGTTCAAAAAGCGCTTGGCCACGATAAAGTTATAGATAGTAAAGTACCACAGCGCATCGAGCGTCGCGGTAGTAGCACCACAGACTCCATAGCGGAAAATCTCAAGGGAGACAATCCGCCGTAGAGGTGGTAGGTAGAGGCACTCTATAGTCTTGATTA
>JAFOYS010000325.1 GCA_017391435.1 Alistipes sp.
ACTTCTGGTAATGCTGTTAGCGGTACTATCAACGGTACTTTCAAGAATTGTAAATTTGAGGGTTCAAATGGTCTTCGTGATTGCTATGCTGGTGAGACTGTAGTATTTGAGAACTGTGTATTTGACGGCTCTTCTATATACGGTGTTCACTTTGACGGTGGTGCTAACGATGTTATCTTCCGCAACTGTACTATCTCTGGCTTCAATGCTCTTGGTGCTCAACTTACATTAGTAACATTTGAGAATTGCACATTCGTTGGCAACGGTAAGAGCGGTTACAACGGCGCGAACCTTTGGGGAAGTGCAAAGTTGGTTAATTGCGAGTTCACATTTAATGGTACAACTGCAAACGAGTGGATTGACTGCATTGGAGCAGACAAGACTTACGAGTTCACTAACTGTACAGTTAACGGTGTTGCTTACACTGCTGAGAATCGCGCAGATTACAATATCTTCTCGCGCAACGATGCAACTGTTAAGATTAACGGTGTAGATTGCCAGTTTTAATCAAATCAAAGACCCCAGCAGACGGTCTTAGTAGTCTGCGTGCTTTGTTAAAGCAAAAAAATTAGTAGGAGAGGTCGCCTTGTGGTGGGGCGACCTCGTTTTTTGTTTATGTTGCAGGGGATGGGATTATTTATAGAGTTCGTGCATCTGTTCAATAGCTTTGCACATCTGTTCGCGGAGGGTTTTAGGGCTAAGCACCTCCACGGAGTTGCCCAAGCTGAGCAGGGCCTGTTTAAAGTCTAAGGTTGGGCTAAGGGCGTACTCAAAAACAGAGTAATCTTCAGAGACTTCAATCTCTGACTGGCTGCGGTGCAGGGGCAGCGTACGCAGGTAGTTACGCTGCTTATTATCGACCCTTATGCGAACAACCTCTGTAAGGCACTTGCTATCAACAATCACTCCATAGCAAGCGGCAAAGAATCTATCGGCGTCAAAATTAGGGTCAAGAGTAAAGCTATTTTCAGTCGTTTTAAGCTCAACAATACGGTCAAGGGCATAGACCCTCAGCTTACCGTCCGAAACGCTGCGAGAGAGCATATACCAACGGCGAGAGTAGACCTTAACGCAGTAGGGCTCGACCTCCGTATTACTAAAGGAGTCGGTAAAGGTGCGATACTGCAGGCGGAGGGTACGGCTGTCGCGCATAGCCTCGATAATCTGCTCAAGGTAGTGCTGACCCGAGGGTATATCCTCAAACAGAATGCGACCCTTAAGGTGTTTGGCCTCGCGGGTTAGAAGATCAACTGCAAAGGTACCGAGCAGCCACTTGCGAAGGTAGTTATTCTCAAGGTCCTGTTCATTAGCAATATAGTAGCGATTACCGTCGCTGCGGTCACAGCGGATATCTATATCAAAGAGACTCTTTATAGCCTCCTTATGGCGATGAAAGGTGCGCTCAGGGATAGTGTCGTGGTTCTCGTTATACTGCGAGAGCTCCCAGCAGCGGTTAATCTCCTCTAACGATATCTTTCCGCGGCGCGAGATGGTATTTACAAGCCAGATGTATCTATTAAACAATGTTGCCGACATAGTCACTTATTTTATCTGTAAAGTTAAACAATATTGGGCGAAAAAACAACCACCTCCTGCCAAAAGATGACAGAAAGTGGTTGTTTTACGAATGTAAGATTAAAAACTATTTGTTAAAAATGTGCACCTATGCCGACACCCCAAAACTTAGCATCTTCGTTAAAGCCAGAGATACCTTTTTGGTAAAGCGCATAAACCTCACACCCTTTCCACAATCTCAAACCGAATCTGACAGACCAATTTGTAAATCCAGTATCTTCACCCTTCAAATCTACCTTGTCATCATCAATTTTCTCACTAACTAACCAACCC
>JAFOYS010000326.1 GCA_017391435.1 Alistipes sp.
AAACCTAAACAAGTTTTAGGTGGTTATAGCAGTGAGGTTCCACCTCTTCCCATTCCGAACAGAGAAGTTAAGCTCACTTACGCCGATGGTACTGCGGTTTTCCCGTGGGAGAGTAGGTAGCCGCCTCTTCAAGCCAGACTATTTAGTCTGGCTTTTTTTGTATATATATCAGTAGCCTGGGCTATGGACTCTCTCTGTAATTTGTTTACTGCTGATAAAGTGCGTAAGGCGTTAACTGTGTGACTCTATTGTGTTGGTTGTTATCCTACCGAGGTAGTTTCTGCAGTCTACAACCGGTCTCTGTTGTGCTTACTATGTGTGCTTTCGTACGACTCTTTGGGCAGAGGATCAGTACACAGCGTTGTTACTGTTGTCTGTTTTTAGGGTTTTTGTATTCTCCCAGTCTATGCAACAGTTTGTGTGTCTAACTGGATTTAGCTTGCTAATAATGCACTCGTGTAGCTCTTACAGGTGCTTGACTCGGGCGTGGTGCTCAGGCGAGATTATAGGTTAGCTATCCTCGGTTGTCAGCATATTGATTGCCGTAGAGTAGATAGTAAACGAAAAAAGGACGAGATATTCTCGTCCTTTCCTATTGCTATCGTAGAGTGTTACTCCTTCAGATTGTCAATAAAATCTGTAGTGGCCCAAGTGAAGCCCAGATCCTTTGCAATATTGAGTGTATAAGGTGTATTTACCATCCAGAGGAATGTCTCAATACCGTACTGCTGGAACTTCTCAATCCAGTCAGTGTGGTTAAGAATCACATTGATATTGTATGATACTGCGGTGTAGCCACGCTCCTTAACCTCTTCTGGAGTAAGTGAGTGGTGAAGGCTGCTTGAGTTAAGGATAACCTTCATCTTTGGCTCCTGGCGCAGAACCTCGTCCACAGTCTCAGTTTTGAAAGAGAGCATATACATCTGGTCTACCATATCAAGCTCGCGGATAATCTCAAGGCTCTTTGCGATAAGTTCCTTCTCGCGATCGCCCTTATGAGACTTAATCTCAAGCATCTGCACGATGTGTGGAGTCTTTTTTGCCTCTACAAGCCACTCGCGTAGAGTAGGAATCTGGTGACCAAATGGGAGGCGGTGTGCGCGAATCTCCTCAAAAGTACTGCCCTGGCAGCTAAGACCATCAACAATCTTATTGTCGTGACGAATTACCAGCTCGCCATCTGCAGTAAGATGAACATCAAACTCAATACCAGCAAAATTCTCAGCCTGAGCTCTGTGAAGAGCGTCAATAGTATTCTCATCTGTAGTAAACTCTGTGCCTGTGCTGGCATTGCCTCGGTGTGCAAGAATTTTAACATCTGCGTTTGTCTGCTTACAGCAAGATGTAAGGGCAAGTGCTGCAACAGAGAGTAGTGTGATAATCTTTTTCATAGTCTATCGGTGATCTGGCAATGAAAATACTGTTCTAATTGTCTGTACAGCCTCTGGTGTCATACCGTCTGGTGTAAAACCGAAGTTCTTAGCTGTCATATAGATATTTGCAGCCTTATTCAGTACATCGATCTGGTCAAAAGCCTCCATAACATCTGGACCAACGGCAATAACACCGTGCTTCTCCCAAAGTACAACATCGTAACTCTTAATCTTCTCGAGGGTTGGCTCAACGAGCTCTGTTGATGATGGCATTGCGTATGGTACAACACCGATACCAAGTGGAGCGAATGCAAGAGTCTCAGGAATCATAGACCAAAGTACCTGTGTAAGGTGCTCAGAGTCAAGGAACTCATTATTGTGTGACAATGCAACAAGCTCAATTGGGTGAGTGTGAAGCGTAGCCTTATAACCAGCACCGCTCTCAAGCATATAGTTCTGAAGAGCCAAGTGAGATGAAATCTCAGAGGTTGGAACGATAGGCTCGTCTGCGATAATCTCGTATGTAGCGCAGTCATCCAAAATACGAACGATGCTACCGCCGCACATTGGATCGCGTGCCAAATCGCGCATACGCTTACCTGTACCCTTGCAGTAGAAGTAGCAACCCTTCAGATATGGAAGAGTTACGCCGATTGACTTTGGCTCGCAAATTGCTGGCATTGCGCGCATTTCGTCGTCTACATACTCTGTAATATTGAGCGTAAGGTTTCCGCCATTGCGCTCTGCCCAGCCCTTTTGCCACAGGTAACCAGCTACCTCTGCAGCAGAGTCCAGTACCTTCTTAAGCTCTGGACGGTTAGTTAAAATTGATGCCATAATTATTTTAGTTTAGTTAGGTTTTTACGATTTGTTATGCCAACTTGTTCTTATTTGCCCAGAACATCAGCTCGCTCTCACCGCGAAGGTAACCAAGATAGTTCTTCATTGCGTAGCCTGGAGCGTCGCGGAATGAGTTGATAGTAATACCGCCAAGGTGGTTTGTAAGGGTAATGTTGTCGTATGTACGGTAGAACTCTGGAATATCTGGCTCAGTCTCAAATACATCAATAGCAGCACCGAGGAGCTTGCCGCTGTCCATAGCGTTCTTAAATGCCTGAGTATCTACAAGATATGAACGAGCAGAGTTGATAAGGTATGAGTCCTGCTTCATAAGACCGAACTCTCTCTCTGTCATAATTGCGCCGTTAGAACGAGCGTGCAGTGAGACGATATCAGACTGCTGGAGAAGCTCGTCAAATGGTACGAGTGTTGCATAGCTCTCCTTGCACTCCTTGAGGAATGGGTCAGAAACAAGAATCTTACAACCGAAGTTAGAGAGCTTGAATGCTACAAGGCGACCGATAGAACCGTAACCAACGATACCTACAGTAAGGTCGTGCATCTCCTTAACTGTTGTGCGGGTATTTGGATACTCAAGTCTCCACTCGCCGTTCTTAAGAGCCATATGTGAACGAGCAATGTTACGAGTCTCAGAGAGAATCATTGCTACAGTGAACTCTGCAACAGCATTTGCATTGTGAGCAGGGTTGTTAGATACGATAATGCCAAGCTCAGAAGCATCGTCAACATCGATATTCTCCAATCCACCGCGGCAGGTCATAATAGCCTTAAGGTTTGGAGCCTTCTCAATCATTCTGCGCTTGATAGGGCAGAGGTGCACAACAATAAGATCTGCACCAGCAATAGCCTCCTCAAGACCCTCTGGATAGACGATGTTATCGTGACGGCGAGCCTCGATGTCCTTAATAATGTCACGCATCTGAGATTTGTCAGAAAGACCAAAGAAGAATGTCTGCAGTGTATCCTCCTGGCTAAGGTATGGGCGGATACCACTCTCCATCATCTCTGTGTCAATAAAAGCGTCTGCAATACAAACAATTTTCATAGTTATGAGTTTTTAGGAAGTTTATAATGTTCTTTAACAAACAAAGGTAGTAAATATACTCTTAAAAACAAAAAAAATAGGTTGGCCATTTGACCAACCTATCTATAGAGTGAATAAAAATTAGTTTTCAGATGTGAGAAGACCCTCTACATCGGCTCTAAGGCCAACAATAATATCATCGTACTCACGAAGACCTGTACCGCCTGGGATACGGCCACCGCAGATAACATTCTCCTTGAGGTTTACAAGGTGGTCAGTCTTAGCCTGGATAGCGGCCTCGTTGAGCACCTTAGTGGTCTCCTGGAAGGATGCTGCTGAGATGAAGCTGGTAGTCTGGAGTGCTGCACGAGTGATACCCTGAAGCACCTGATTAGATGTTGCAGCTACGATAGGACGAGTCTCAACAAGCTTCATATCGCGACGCTTGAGTGATGAGTTCTCATCACGAAGCTTACGCATTGAGATAATCTGACCTGCAAAGAGTGTCTGTGAGTCGCCTGCGTTGGTAACAACAACCTTATCGTAAAGATCGTCGTTTACATCCATAAACTCCCACTTATCAACAATCTGGTTCTCGAAGAAGCGTGAATCTCCTGGATCGTCAATCTGTACCTTGTTCATCATCTGGCGTACGATAACCTCAAAGTGCTTGTCGTTGATCTTTACACCCTGCATACGGTAAACCTCCTGTACCTCGTTTACGATGTACTCCTGAACCTTTGTAGGTCCGAGGATACGGAGGATATCGCTTGGAGTGATAGCGCCGTCCGACAGTGGCATACCTGCGCGAACAAAGTCGTTCTCCTGTACGATAATCTGGCGTGACAGT
>JAFOYS010000327.1 GCA_017391435.1 Alistipes sp.
GAGGCTTGCAGCCATACTCCACAGAACGAGGATATTGGCCGCGTGAAACTACCTCGCCTTCTACGCAAAAAGCTCGGCGAAACAATCACTATCGACACCGTTTCTGGTGTTGATTTTCCCGCTGACCTTACAGCCTACGACCTTGTTATCCACTGCGGGGCTTGTATGTTTACGCGTCGATATGTCCTCTCGCGCACTGAGCAGGCAAAGATGCAAGGTGTTGCAATAACAAACTACGGCGTGGCTATAGCCGCTCTGTTAGGCATAGATACAGACAATTAAAAGATAGATATATGATATACTTTGACTCAGACTATACTGCAGGTGCCCACCCAGAGGTGCTTGAGAGATTATGTGCAACAAATGCCGAGCACACTGTAGGCTACGGTTGTGACAGTTATACCGCCTCTGCCGTAGAGCTTATTAAGAGCGCTTGCGGTGTAGATAGTGCAAAGGTCTATCTGCTTGTCGGTGGCACACAGACAAATGCTACAGTTATTGACGGCATTCTTGCTCGCCATCAGGGTGTGCTTGCGGCAGAGAGTGGACACATAGCCGTTCACGAGTCGGGCGCTATTGAGGCTTGTGGACATAAAGTGCTGACACTACCCCACTATCAGGGCAAGGTTAAGGCCAGCGATGTTCGCTCGTATATAGATGAATTCTACCGCGATGAGACCTACGAGCATATGGTCGCTCCAGGAATGCTATATATCTCATTTCCAACAGAGTATGGCACCGTTTATACGCTCAAAGAGCTTACAGAGTTGAGCGAAATATGCCATAGCGCCGATATTCCGCTCTACATAGATGGCGCACGACTTGCATACGGTCTTGCTGCGGCTTCTAACGATGTTACGCTTTCAGATATTGCTCGCCTTGCCGATGTCTTCTATATTGGTGGCACAAAGGTCGGCGCACTGTTTGGTGAGGCTGTGGTTGTAACAAATCCAAAGCTGCTACACCACTTTACTCCGCTTATCAAGCAGCACGGCGCACTACTTGCTAAGGGCAGATTGCTCGGCGTACAGTTTGAGGCTCTTTTTAGAGACAATCTATATTTTAGAATCGGACAAAAGGCTGTATCTCAAGCACTTATCATTAAAGAGGCTTTTGTATCAAGAGGCTATACTGCCGTTGTGGACTCGCCTACAAATCAGCAGTTCTTCCTGCTTCCTAACACCCTTATAGACCACTTGCGAAGCAATAATATCAGCTTTGAAACTTGGGGTACACGAGGCGTGGAGCAGACCACTGTGCGCTTTGTTACCGGCTGGGCAACAACTCAGAGCGATATAGAGACCATTATATCTCTGCTTTAGAGCAGCTCTACCCTTCCGTTGGCTCCAATATTGCCTCTATCTACATCTACCACCCTCTGACCACCGTAGCGAAGCAGAGTGTCGTAGAAGCGACTGTCGTGGTTTGGA
This sequence comes from Alistipes sp., assembly GCA_017391435.1. Taxonomy (GTDB): domain Bacteria; phylum Bacteroidota; class Bacteroidia; order Bacteroidales; family Rikenellaceae; genus Alistipes. Next base: position 1,431 of record JAFOYS010000327.1, read on the forward strand.
CAAAGCGAGTGGACAAGTTCGTGCAGTATTACAGCATCAACAAACTCCTCCGTACACTTCATAAGGTAGTACGAGAGCTTGACCACTCCCGAATTTCTGTAGTAAATGCCCCAGCGCTTTGAGACAATCTTGCATCGTGAATAGTAGAGGCCTGTCTGGGCAGCTATCTGAGCAACACGCTGTGGCAAATACTCCTCTGCAGCCTTCTCAAGAAGCTTTATACCAATATATATAATATACTCGCGCGCGCAAGGGTTGTCAAAGTTTATGTCTCGGGGTGTAATTATCGTATAAACATCGCCGCAGCTCTTATGGCTGTACTTACTACCTTCTCCGCGCTCTATACGCAACTTAAATAGCGGAAAGTTGAGCTGAAAATTTTCATCTATCAGCCCATAGTCATACTCTTGCCTGCGCCAGTCGGCATTTACAAGGGCACGACATATGTGCGCCACTGCCTTATCGTACGGCTCACTATAGTGCTGATTTACATATGTATACCCCGCACAAAAACGCACCTGCGCGTAGTTAGCA
>JAFOYS010000328.1 GCA_017391435.1 Alistipes sp.
GGGTCTTGAGGCTGTAACGGCTGAAGATGGAAGCTTTGTAACAAACCAGGTGCACGAGTTCGGTATTTTTGGTAAATTGCTCTTTACCGATGTAGACGGAGCAGAGAATGGTGGCGAATTTGCTACTAAGACTGTCGATCTGAATGCTCTACCAAAGAACCAGGTTACAGAGGGAGATAGCTGGTATAGTGGCGAGTATGAGGTTACGGCAGATGTAGAGCTTAGAAAAAAGTAGTCAGAACCTTAGGTCGCTATGAGGGATGTAAGTAAGTTGGGGCTTCGTCGTCGTTTAGCCCTTGAACTATGGCGCAAACTTGAGAATGAAAAGGTGGAGAGTCATCCGCTGCGTCAGCTCTTCTGGGAGTGTACTCTGAGGTGTAATCTTAATTGTCGTCACTGTGGTAGCGACTGTAAAAATGTTGCTACACAACCTGATATGCCCCTTGATGATTTCCTTGCAGTCCTTGACAATATTGCTCAAAACACCGACCCACACAAGGTCTTTGTGGTTGTTACGGGCGGAGAGCCTCTTATGCGCGCTGACCTTGAGAAGTGTGGCCGCGCAATATATGATAGAGGTTTTCCGTGGGGTATGGTCACAAATGGGCTTGCAATGACCCGCAGACGCTTTGATTCTCTGCTTGCGGCTGGACTACACACGGCAACAGTCTCATTAGATGGTCTTGAGAGTGACCATAACTTTATGAGGGGTAATGCTAAGAGCTTTATGGCAGCCTCTGAGGCTATCCGTATGATGGCTCAGACCGAGGATTTTGTCTTTGATGTGGTCACCTGTGTGAATAGGCGAAATATTGATAAACTTGACGATATTAAACACCATCTGCTCAGCTTGGGTTGCAAACAGTGGCGACTCTTTACGGTCTTCCCTGTAGGTCGTGCAGCAGAGGATCCAGAGTTGCAACTTGACCGAGAGCAGTTCCATAAAATGTTGCAATATATTGCCGACACTCGCAAAGAGGGTAAAATAGCGGTTCAGTATGGCTGTGAGGGCTTCTTGGGCGCCTATGAAGGCGATGTTAGAGACAACTTCTACGCTTGTCAGGCGGGTATAACAGTAGGCTCTGTGCTTTCTGACGGAGCGATATCGGCCTGCGCGAGTATTCGTGCAAATTACAATCAGGGCAATATCTACAAAGATAAATTCTGGGATGTCTGGACAACTCGCTTTGCCCCTTACCGCAACCGCGAGTGGATGCGTAGTGGTCAGTGTGCCGACTGCTCATATTTCCGCTACTGCAAAGGCAACGGAATGCACCTACGCAATGAGAAGGGCGAGCTTCTGTTCTGCCACCTAAAGCGATTATTGTAGCTGTTAGCCATTAGCCATTGACAGGCTAACGCAGATTAGATAATTTAGAAAAGTTAAGGAGTTTAGGGAAAATTATCATTATATTCTCTAAACTCCTTAAACTCACTAATAGCTACTCTCACTATGCCTGCTTAACAAAGCCCTGAGCGCGTAGCTCTATCTCGCCGCCATCTGGGGTTACAAGGAAACAACCTGTTTGAGGCTCTGTAATATGACCGATAATATCTATGCAACCAAGTGCTGCAACCTTCTCGCGCATAGATAGTGGTAGGGTAAAGAGCAACTCGTAGTCCTCTCCGCCATTTAGTGCTGCCATAACCGGATCGATATTCATCTGCTCGCCCAACTGAGAACATTGGCGTGCTATAGGCATACGCTCAAGATAGATTCTCGCTCCGCAGAGTGATGAACGGCATATCTGCATCAGGTCTGATGAGAGTCCGTCGCTAATATCTATCATTGATGTAGGCACTACACCCTCAGAGGCAAGAGAGCGGATAATATCGTATCGTGCGCGAGGCTTCAGATATCGCTCAAGTAGGTACTCAAAACCATCAAACTGAGGTTTTTCTCCCACAACACCCTCAAGAACACGACTCTCGCGCTGAAGAAGCTTAAGTCCAAGATATGGAGCACCGAGGCTGCCTGTAATGCAGATAAGGTCGTTAACCTGTGCGCCACTGCGGTAGACAATCTTCTCCTTCTTTGCGCGACCTACGGCTGTGATAGATATTATAAGACCATTTATAGAGGCGCTTGTATCTCCACCAACAAGGTCTACCTCCGCCTCGCGGCAGGCAAACTCAATGCCGGCATAGAGATCCTTAAGAAACTCAACAGATATCTTTGAAGATACTGCTACAGAGACTGTTATCTGCTCTGGCAGGGCGTTCATAGCAACAATGTCGCTAATGCCCTTAGTTACAGCCTTGTAGCCCAAGTGCTTTGGCGGGAAATATGTCAGGTCAAAGTCTACACCCTCAACCATCATATCTGTTGTTACTACCATTGCGGTGCTCTTAGAGGCCTCAATAACTGCGGCATCGTCGCCAACACCCTTAATAGTTGTTTTGCCTGTGGCCTTAAATGGCTCTGTAAGAGTGTCGATAAGTCCAAACTCGCCAAGCTCGGCAATCTCTGTTCTGCCCTTAATCTTTCCCATAGTTTATCTCTGTTTAGTCGTCAGATTAGATGCTTAATTTTATGCAAAGATAGTAATTTTACTTGATATATAGTTTAAAGAACTTCCATATCTCATCGGCAGTATCCATATCGCTATCTGCCCACGAGTGTTTGCCTGCCACAACTTCGTAAAACCACACTTGGTTACCCTCTGTTCCGCCAAGATATCTGTGTGCGATAACTCTATTGCGACGCAGAGGTAGGGTGTCTCTCTTCTCGTATGTGCAGCGGTTTGCACTTGCCCAGAGGCCTATAGCTCGTGGTGTTGCTATATCTGCACCCCAGCCGTCAGCGTTGTACGGATCGCCATTCCAGCGCGAGAGAGGGTCCTCTGTTCCGTGTACCTCCATCACGGGGATGGCATTTACAGGCTTAAGTGTGCGATACATACACTCCATAATGTGGCCTGATACGGAGGCAACGGCGCGGAAACTATCCGAGGCTTTGTATGCCAACATATAGCTCATTGCTCCACCATTTGAGTGCCCTGTAGCAAAGAGGTTCTGTTTTGAAAGTCTGTACTCTTTCTGTAGATATTTTGCCAAACGCACTGCAAAGCCCACATCGTCCCTCACTCCGCCATTCTCAATATGAAACTGGTAGCCTACATACCAGTAGGGTTTACCCTTGTAGTCCTTTGGCCCTCGTGGGTAGCAGATTGCAAAGCCCTCGCGGTCTGCAACGGGCTGGAAACCGTAAGGGGTAGATGGAATATTCTTTGAATTATAGCCGTGAAAGACCATTAACAATGGTGCATCGGCTGCAAGGTCTTTCGGTAGGTATAGATAGTAGGTATACTCTACCCCCTTATGACGAAAAGTGTGCTCTGTAAGGCTACCTGTGCCATTAATATCTGCGGCTGTTGTAATGCCACAGAGTAGTGTTGCACAAAAAAATATCAGTAATCTTTTCATCTCTGTTTTACTATGAAAATAGAGCCCCACATTGTGTGCAGGCTCTATTTAGTTTGTCTGTAAAGATTGACTATGCCAGCTTCTCAATCTCAGTAGCAATGCGCTCAAAGACCTCATCGATAGTTCCGAGGCTTGGTACTGCAATATACTTGCCCTGTGCGCGGTAGTACTCTGCCACTACGGCTGTCTGCTGGTTGTAGATCTCAATGCGGTTGCGGATAATCTCCTCTGAAGCGTCGTCCGCTCTGCCAGAGTCCTTGCCACGAAGCAGAATGCGCTGAACTAACTCCTGTTCAGGTACATCCATATAGATCATAACATCTACAGAGTCGCCCATCTTCTCAAGCATCTTGTCAAAAGCCTCTGCCTGAGCCGTTGTGCGTGGGAAACCGTCAAAAATTGTACCCTTAATGCCCTTGTTCTCGTTCAGGTAGTTCTCTACCATAGAGATAACTACGCTATCTGGAGCAAGCTCACCACGCGAGATATACTCCTGCATCTGAATGCCGAGCTCGGTCTGCGCCTTAATCTGTGAACGGATAATTTCGCCGGTGGAGATATGCGAGAGTCCAAATTTCTTCTCTAAAAGCTCTGACTGTGTACCCTTGCCACAACCAGGAGCACCAAATAATACTACATTAAGCATAACCTAAATCGTTGTAATAATATGCCACAAAGTTAATCAAAAATTTTAATATTTTGATTATAAAGAGAAAAAAATAGGGTGTCGCAACATTGCAACCCCCTATTTTGAAGCTTTACTTTGAGGTATATGGTTTAATAACACCGCGCTCTGATTTGCGGATGAACTCTATCAGTGCATCGCGCTCAACAGACTGTGGCACCTGAGCCTCGGCCTCGTTGCAGGCGTTGTTGTAGTTCAGACCGCTCTGGAAGAGTATGCGGCAGGTCTTTGTCAGACTCTCAAGCTGCTCGTCGGTAAAACCGCGACGCTGCAGACCAATACGGTTGAGTCCAGCATAGCTTGAGGTGTCGCTTCTTACGGTGATATATGGAGGAACATCCTTTGAGAGTAGCGTTCCGCCCTGAAGCATCACGTGGTCGCCAATCTTAACCCACTGGTGGATAGCGCAGTGGCCGCCGATAACTACCCAGTCACCAACCTCAACCTCGCCAGCAAATGAGCAACGGTTTGCTACAACACAGTGGCTACCGATAACATCGTCGTGAGCAACGTGAACATAGGCCATAAGTAGGTTTCCGTTGCCGATAACTGTCTTGCCTCGCGATGCAGTACCGCGGCTGATAGTTACGCACTCACGGATATCGTTGTCATCGCCAATCTCGGCAGTGGTCTTCTCACCACGGAACTTAAGGTCCTGAGGAAGACAAGAGATAGAGGCTGCAGTGTGAATCTTACAACGCTTACCAATGCGAGCTCCGTCGTGAATAACAGCGCCTGGGCCAATCCAGCAGTCGTCGCCAATAACAACATCGCCAGCAATATATGCAAATGGCTCTACTGTAACATTATTACCAATCTGTGCATCTGGATGCACATATGCAAGTGGGCTAATCATAGTTTGGTTATTATAGTTTAAAATTTGTTTTTACTTATTTAGCGACAATCTGCGCCATCAGCTCAGCCTCGCAGACAAGCGTTCCTGCAACAAAGGCCTTGCAGACCATAACAGCAATACCGCGGCGTACAGGGTTAGCAAGTTCGCACTCAATATGCAGTGTATCGCCCGGAGTGACCTTGTGCTTAAAGCGGACATTGTCAATGCGAAGGAAGTATGTAGAGTAGCTCTTACTCTTGTCCTCAATCTGGTTGATAACAAGCAGTCCGCCACACTGTGCCATAGCCTCAACAATAAGCACACCTGGCATTACAGGCTCCTCAGGGAAGTGACCCTGGAAGAATGGCTCATTGGCAGTAATGTTCTTGATACCAGCTATAGAGGTTCCGTCAATGTGGAACACACGGTCAACAAGCAAGAATGGGTAACGGTGTGGCAACATCTCACGAATCTGGTTGATGTCGTAGACAGGTGTTGTGCGAGGGTTGTACTTGAAGCGAGGCTTAACACCTTCACGGCGGATAGATGCGCGAATCTGCTTCATAAACTCTGTATTTGCAAAGTGACCTGGACGGGTTGCCCATACACGACCCTTGATGCGGATGCCAAGAAGGGCGAAATCTCCAAGCAGGTCAAGGAGCTTGTGGCGAGCTAACTCGTTATTCGCACGAAGCTCAAGGTTGTTGAGATAACCGCCAGTTACGCGAATATCCTTCTTGCCGAAGATAGCCTTCAGATGCTCTAACTGCTCGTCAGACACAGGGTTCTCAACAACCACAATAGCGTTGTCAAGATCACCACCCTTGATAAGGTTCATCTTAAAGAGTGGCTCAAGCTCGTGAAGGAATACAAATGTGCGGCAAGGGGCGATTTTTGATGCGTAGTCGTCCTCAGGAACAAGTACTGCATACTGATTACCGACAACCTTTGAGTTGTAGTCTACGTGTACAGATACGCTGAACTCCTCGTCTGGGTAGAGTACAATAGCCACACCCTTCTCAGGAATGGTGTATACTTGCTTCTCGCGAACCTCGTAGTATCTGCGCTCGGCACTCTGCTCAACCATACCCACGCGAGCAATACCCTCGGCATATGCCTTTGCAGAGCCATCCATAATAGGGGTCTCGGTGTTGTCAATATCAATCAGAGCATTGTCGCAACCCATAGTCCACAGAGCCGACATAATGTGCTCAATAGTGCTGATTCTAACTCCGTTAATCTCTATAGTTGTTCCGCGTGAGGTATCTGTTACATATTCGCAAAGTGCAGGAATTGTTGGCTGTCCCTCAAGGTCTACACGGCGGAAGACAATGCCGTGGTCCTCTGGTGCTGGGTTTACAGTCATAGTGACCTGTACGCCAGTGTGCAAACCCTTGCCAGAAAAGGTTAGTGGAGCGGCAATTGTCTGCTGTTTTGTAGATGATGTTGTTGTCATATCTCTTGTTATAAAAATATTTATCGCGACAAATATAGTAATTTTTCGGAAATTCTACTACATTTGTGGTGACAAAACCGAGAATAGATTTAATGGATCAGAGAGAGGATAATAAAATAGCGACAAATAGAACATCTAATGGTGGTCAGAATCCACCTCGCCCACGCCCTAATCGTCTTAAACTGCCTTTTGATAATCGTAGTCAGGATATTGGTACTTGGGCTTATGATCATCGCATAGGACTTTGCGTTACGATAATCATCTATCTGCTGCTTGGTATAGGATTTTTTGCCTCAAAGATAGTTATTGGTCGTAAGGTCTCTCAGCAGGGAATGTATATTGATCTTCAGGAGCTTGCCGCTCTTGAGCAGGAGCGTGATAGACTTGCAGAGGAGGTTCGTCGTGCCAATCAGAATATTGATTGGAGCAAGATTCGCAATACCTCTTCAAACGAAAATGCGCTTAATGAAAATCTTGCCGATGACCGCGGAACAAACACCTCTTCTCTTAATGAGGATGCCGAGGCTGTAGAGCAGCGTATGAGGGCAAATCGTGAGGCCTATGAGAAGGGTCTTAGGGATGCCAAGCGTGCTGGTGAGCGAAGTGATGAAAGTAAGGCAGAAGATAGTAGCCAGAATAGCGATAAAAGGGTTAAGGGAAGCGTTACAGTGAGCTTCTCCTTTAACAATCCTGTGCGCTACTCGCGTAAACTTATTAAGCCGGCCTATCGTTGTGAGGGTGGTGGCGAGGTTGTCGTAAAGGTGGCTATTGATCGCGCTGGAAAGGTACTCTATGCATATGTCGAGAGTGGTGGCGATGAGTGTATGCGTACTATTGCTGTCTCGGCTGCAAAGGGCTCCAGATTTGACCATAATGACTCTGCTCCTGCAAAGCAGGAGGGTGTTATAACCTATATCTTTATACCGCAATAAAACAACATCTAACTACATAACAAAATGGAACAAAAGACCTCACTGCTTAAAGATGTCGTGATTCGCTTTTCAGGCGATTCGGGCGACGGTATGCAGCTTACAGGAACGCTATTTTCTGAGACATTGGCTCTCTCGGGAAATGCGATTTCTACCTTTCCCGATTATCCTGCCGAGATTCGTGCTCCGCAGGGAACAGTGGCTGGAGTATCTGGTTTTCAGGTACACTTCGGCTCTACAGTAGTCAATAATCCTGGCGACAAGTGCGATTTGCTGGTGGCGATGAACCCCGCTGCGCTGAAGGCTAATGCTGCCTTTTTGAAGGCCGATGCTACGATTATTGTTGACGCCGACTCTCTGACTGCTGATAATATTGCAAAAGCGAGTTTTACGACAGATGACCCTATTTCTGAGTTAAATCTCTCTGGTCGTAATGTTATTGTTGCTCGTATTACTACAATGACAAAAGAGGCGCTAGCTGATAGCACTTTGGACAACAAGGCTAAGGTCAAGTGTAAGAATATGTTCGCCCTTGGTATCTGCCTCTACATTACTGACAGAAGTACAGCTCACGCGCACGACTATATCAATAATAAGTTTGGTCGTAAGAATCCAGATGTGGCTGCTGCAAATAATCTGGTTATTGAGGCTGGATACAACTATGCGGCAAATAATCACCTTTCGCACAACGCATATGCTGTTGAGCCACAGGGTCTGCCAAAGGGTAAGTATCGCACAATAAATGGTAATGTCGCTACGGCGTGGGGATTTATTGCAGCCTCTGAAAAGAGTGGTCGTCCGCTCTTCTGTGGTTCATATCCAATCACTCCAGCAACAGTGATTCTTGAGGAGCTTGCAAAGCATAAGAGTCTGGGTGTTAAGACTGTACAGGCTGAGGATGAGATTGCGGGTATCTGTACTGCTGTAGGTGCTGCCTATGCGGGAAACTTTGCCGTTACAACAACCTCTGGCCCAGGTTTGTCGCTCAAGAGTGAGGCTTTGGGTCTTGCGGTTATGGCTGAGTTGCCACTTGTTGTTGTCGATGTGCAGCGCGGTGGCCCATCTACGGGTCTGCCAACAAAGACCGAGCAGAGCGATCTGCTGCAGGCCCTCTATGGTAGAAATGGTGAGTGTCCAGTGCCGGTTATTGCAGCCTCATCGCCAAGCGACTGCTTCCACTACGCCTTTGTTGCTTCAAAGATTGCAATGGAGCATATGACACCGGTGTTGTTGCTTACAGATGGATTTATTGCTAACTCATCTGAGGCGTGGGCAATACCTCAAATGGCTGATATGCCGACAATTACTCCACCTATTGCTGTGGCTGGTGAGGGCGACTTTATGCCATATAAGAGAGATGAGCGTTTGGTTCGTAGCTGGGCTTTCCCTGGAATGGCAAACCTTGAGCACCGTATCGGTGGACTTGAGAAGAATGCTGCTACTGGAAATATCTCGTATGACCCTGCAAACCACGCTGTTATGGTTGCAACACGAGCTGCAAAGGTGGCAGCTGTTGTTGCAGACATTCCAGAGCAGAGTGTAGATGGCGATAGTACTGGTGAGCTGCTTGTAGTTGGTTGGGGCGGTACTCGTGGACATATTGCTTCGGCAGTAGCTAAGCTCCGTGAGGAGGGCAAGAGCGTTGCTCATTGCCATCTTAACTACATTAATCCGCTACCGGCAAACCTTGCTCAGATCTTTGCAGGATATAAGCGAATTGTTGTCTGCGAGCTCAATGCTGGTCAGGCGGCAGCATATCTGCAGGGCCAGTTCCCTCAGTTTGTCTTTGAGAGGTATAATAAGGTTGAGGGTCAGCCATTTACTGTGGCAGAATTGGTAAATATGTTTAACGAAAAATTGAACTAAAGACTATGGCAGAATATAGATATACACCAGAGAATTTTAAGTCTGACCAGCAGGTAAAATGGTGTGCCGGTTGTGGTGACCACGCGGTGTTAAATGCTGTTCAGCGCGCACTGCCAGAGGTTGCCGATGCGCTTGATAAGCCACACGAGAAGTTTGTCTTTGTGTCAGGTATCGGTTGCTCGTCTCGCTTTATATACTATATGAAGACCTTTGGCTTCCATACTATCCACGGTCGTGCTGCGGCTGTTGCTACGGGAGTAAAGGTTGCAAATCCAGACCTCTCTGTGTGGGTTTGTACAGGCGATGGTGATAGCCTTGCTATTGGTGGTAACCACTTTATCCACGCGCTAAGAAGAAATATTGACCTTAATATTGTACTGTTTAACAACGAGATTTATGGCCTTACAAAGGGTCAGTACTCGCCAACAACAAAACTCGGTACTGTCACTAAGACATCTCCTTATGGAACTGTTGAGCATCCGTTCAATCCTGGTGAACTTGCTATCGGCGCAAAGGGTACATTCTTTGCTCGTACTGTAGATGCTGAGGTTATGCTTACAAAGGAGCTGTTAATTGAGGCTGCAAAGCATCGCGGAACATCTGTTGTTGAGGCTCTTGTTAACTGTATGATTTTCAACAATAAGACCCACGCATCTTTTGCTGCAGATAAGGCTACACGCGCCGAGAATACTATCACTCTGCGCCACGGAGAGAAGATGCTCTTTGGTAAGGATATGAATAGAGGTCTTGTGCTTGATGGTCTGAAACTTAAGGTTGTCACTGTGGGTGAGGACGGTTATACTCTTGATGATATTCTTACTCACGATGCACACGCCGAGGATACAACACTGCACTGTATGCTGGCCGCTATGAAGTATCCAGAGTACCCTGTTGCACTGGGTGTTATCCGCTCTGTGGATGCTCCTTGCTACGATACTGAGGTTGAGGCTCAGGTTCAGAGCGTTAAGGCAGCGTCAAAGATTCAGTGTGTGGATGACTTGCTCAACTCTGGCGAGACCTTTGTTTTATAGCTATTGGCTGTTAGCCATTAGCCATTAGCTGGCTACGCAGAACAAAAATTTAAGGAGTTTAGGGAAGTAAAAATATCCTTAAACTCCTTAATTTCATTAATTTCCCTAATTAGCCAATGGCCAATAGCCAATAGCTAACGGCCAACAGCCAAACTACACCATCTCCTCGTAGCGGGCAATAGGGGCGAGGTCAAGTGTCGCTAACTCGCCACGCAGGTAGCGGTAGTAACCCGCTACGGCAATCATAGCTGCATTGTCTGTGGTAAACTTCAGCTCTGGGAGGAATGTGCGCCAGTGATAACGCTTGCCCTCTGCCTCAATGCGGGCGCGGAGAGCAGAGTTTGCAGATACTCCACCACCAAGGGCTATATCCTTGATACCAAACTGCTTAGAGGCCTTGATAAGCTTGTCTACAAGGATGTCTACAACAGTGTGTAGCAGTGAGGCACAGAGGTCGGCCTTGTTCTTCTCAATAAACTCTGGGTCTACTGCAATCTGGTCGCGCAGGGTGTAAAGAAAAGATGTTTTAAGACCTGAGAAAGAGTAGTTTAACTCCTCTACACGAGGCTTTGCAAACTTAAAGGCATCTCTGTTGCCCTCCTTAGCAAGACGGTCAATAACTGGACCACCAGGATATGGCAGACCCATAACCTTAGCGCACTTGTCAAGAGCCTCGCCAGCAGCGTCGTCTATAGTTGTGCCGACAATCTCCATCTTATCTGGCGCATCAACCTTTACAATCTGTGTATGTCCGCCGCTGACAAGTAGACAGAGGAATGGGTAGTTCGGATGTGGTAACTCCCTGTCTGGCAAGTCCACAAAGTGGGAGAGAATATGGCCGTGAAGGTGGTTTACCTCAACCATTGGAATGTTGTTAGAGATAGAGAGTCCCTTGGCAAAAGATGTGCCGACCATAAGCGAGCCGAGTAGACCCGGGCCTCGTGTAAATGCTATGGCGTCGACCTTGTCAATTGTAAGACCCGCATCCTTTAGTGCGGTGTCAACTACAGGAACGATATTCTGCTGGTGAGCTCGAGATGCGAGCTCTGGAATAACGCCACCATACTTCTCGTGCACAGCCTGTGAGGCTATGACGCTTGATAGCAGTGTTGTGTTGCGCAGCACAGCTGCAGAGGTGTCGTCACAAGAGGACTCAATGCCTAAAATTATTATATCATCCATTTTTGCAAAAATCTGCGAGTTTTTTCAAAAAATAGTACTATCTTTGTAAGTTATAAGATATAACTTAAGGATATTCCGTGCGCAAAGTTACAAAAATATTTACAATGATAGTATCAAC
>JAFOYS010000329.1 GCA_017391435.1 Alistipes sp.
ACGCTCCACTGCTCTCTCAGCGTGCCAATAAGAGTGCAGAGCTTACTGTTGTGCGTGGGGATGAGACACTCAAAATCCTTGTGCCCGTAAATGGCGAGGGTAAGATTGGTGTCACTGTGGCAGCACTGCCTTATAAGCTCCGAACAAAGAGCTATTCGCTGCTTGAGTCTATCCCTGCGGGTGCACGCCTCACGGGCAGGACTATAAAGAACTACTGGAATCAGCTCAAACTGATTATAAAGCCTGATACTGGACTCTATAAGCAGGTGGGTGGTTTTATCGCTGTTGGTAAAATCTTCCCTGGTACTTGGGATTGGTACTCTTTCTGGTCTATGACGGCGTTTTTGTCAATCATCCTTGCCATTATGAACATCATCCCAATCCCAGGTCTTGATGGCGGACATACGCTCTTTACCCTCTGGGAGATGATTACCCGCCGAAAGGTTAGCGAGCGAGTGCTTGAGATTGCGCAGTATATAGGCCTGTTCCTGCTGCTGGCGCTTATGCTCTATGCAAACGGAAACGACATCTATAGACTCTTTAAGTAATGGCAAAGGTAAAGAAGGCATATTTCTGTCGTGAGTGTGGCTATGACACGAGCAAGTGGTTGGGAAAATGCCCCTCTTGTGGTGCGTGGAACTCTTTTGCTGAGGAGGTTGTAGCCGCGGCAAGCAGTGTGCCAGCACTTGTGGCAAGTAGGGCTATTGAGTCGGCAGTGCCACAAAAGGTGCAGGATATAGAGTGTGGAAAGACCGTGCGCCTTGATACGGGCAATAGCGAGGTTAATCGTGTGCTTGGTGGGGGCGTTGTGCCAGGGTCGCTGATACTACTTGGTGGAGAGCCAGGTATCGGTAAGTCTACGCTCTCGCTTCAGCTTGCCCTTACTGACAACGGTATGACAACGCTCTATGTCTCGGGAGAGGAGAGTGCAGAGCAGATTCGCCTTCGTGCCGACAGAATTGGTATCTATAATCAGAATTGTACTGTATATACCGAGACTCTGCTTGAGAATGTAGTTGCCCAGATAGAGACACTCAAGCCCGATATTGTGGTTATAGACTCAATACAGACTATGGCCTCGTCGCTGCTTGACTCCTCGCCAGGTAGTGTTTCGCAGATTCGTGAGTGTGCCGCTACGCTTCTTAAGTATGCTAAGAGTACAGGTACGGCAATCTTTATCATCGGACATATCACTAAGGAGGGAACTATTGCCGGACCGAAGGTGCTTGAGCATATTGTAGATGTGGTGCTGCAGTTTGAGGGCGATAATAACAATATCTATAGAATCCTTCGCGGAATTAAGAACCGCTTTGGAGCCACCTTTGAGATTGGAGTCTTTGAGATGACCGCTACAGGCCTTAAGTGTGTCGATAACCCTTCGGAGATACTGCTGACACACTATGCCGAGCCACTAAGTGGTGTTGCTGTAGGTGCTTCGGTTGACGGTGTGCGCCCATATCTTATTGAGGTGCAAGCACTTGTTAGTCAGGCAGCATACGGAACTCCGCAGCGCAATACTACGGGCTTTGACTCTCGAAGAATGAATATGCTCATTGCCGTAATAGAGAAGAAGGTGGGTCTTAAGATGTTCCAGAAGGATGTCTTTCTAAACTTTGCTGGTGGCTTCCGTGTTGCCGATACGGGTCTTGACCTTGCTGTTATTGCGGCAGTAATCTCGTCATACTACGACTCGCCGCTGCTTGAGAATATCTGTTTTGCGGGCGAGATAGGCCTCTCTGGAGAGGTGCGACCTGCTCCGCGTACAGAGCAGCGTGTTGCTGAGGCAGCGCGATTGGGCTTTAAACGCATTGTTATATCTGGCTATGCTCCAAAGCCGCAGAAAAAGGTTGAGGGTATTGAGGTTATTAGGATTCATAGTGTTGGTGAGCTTGCTCGCCACATCTTTAACAGTCAGGTGGAGGAGCAGTATTGATGCTTGGGTTGAGCAGATATAGTGAAGACTATAGAGCAAATCTAAAACTTGCTCTGCCCGTAGCCCTGTCGCAGTTGGGCTATGTGATAGTGCAGTTTGCTGACAATGCTATGGTGGGCAGATATGGAGGTGAGGATCCTCTGCCACTGTCAGCCGTATCTTTTGGTGTGATGATTAGTTTTGTGATGTTCAGCCTTAG
>JAFOYS010000330.1 GCA_017391435.1 Alistipes sp.
CCAAACTTACTATCTGCCTGACCAGTGTCAATGCAGTGGTTGGTCTTTGGGTCAATATCGGGGTTTACTCGCAGGGCGATACTCATAACCTTGCCAGCCTCAGCAGCAAGCTCATTTACAAGATGAATCTCCTCTATAGACTCACAGTTAATAGCCAGAATATTCTGCTCAATAGCGTAGCGAATCTCCTTGTCGCGCTTACCAACACCAGCGTAGACAATAGTCTTGGGGTCAAATCCCGCCTCAATAGCGCAGCGAACCTCGTTGCCACTTGCACAGTCAATACCTACACCGTACTTGCGGATAATCTGCAACAAACGGGCATCGTAGTTTGCCTTTATTGCATAGTGAATCTTATAATCGTACTTATTTGCAATGCTCATCAGACTCTCAAGGGTCTGGCTGAGCAACTCAATGTCGTAGAGATAGAATGGGGTTTCGTACTTTGCCAACTTGTCGGCAACCTGCCTACTTAACATAACCTAATATATTTGGGGTTTGAAAAATTATTGGGGCAAAGATAGCAAAAAGTTTTTAATATTCTCTGCCACACCCTTAATAAGTAGCTTTACAGCCTCATCTGCCGCCCAAGCGGTGTGTGGTGAGGCTAAAAGTGCATCTGGGTCGTTGAGCGAATAGAGTGGCGAAGAGGGCAGTGGCTCAGATGAGAAGACATCAAGGGCTGCGCCGGCAATAGTGTTGTTATTTAGCGCCTCTGCAAGCGCCGCCTCGTCAACAATTCCACCTCGCGCAACATTGATTATTATTGCGGTAGGCTTCATTGTCTCAAACTCGACTTTGCCAATTAGACCGGCAGTCTTGGCACTGAGTGGCGAGTGAACAGATATAACATCTGCCCACTGTAGCAGTTCGGAGAGTTCCATACGAGGATATCTCTCCTCTCGGTTAACACCTGAAGTGGATGAATATGCAATATTGCATCCAAATGCTTCGGCTAAATGGGCTACCTGATGACCTATTGTACCTAATCCTATAATTCCCCAATTTTTACCTCTAAGTAGCGAAATTGGTCGTCCAAAATGGAAGATGTCGCTCGTTGCAGCATAGGCCCCACTCTTGAAGTAACGGTCGTAGTATACAGAGTTGCGAATAAGCGCAAGTGCAGAGCCAATAGTAGCCTCAGCGACAGAGTATGTAGAGTAGCCAGAGACATTCTTAACCACAATACCGAGCTCTGCAGCTGCATCAAGGTCTACATTGTTCATTCCTGTAGCAGATATGGCAATCATCTTTAGCTCAGGCAACTGCAACATTGTTTCGCGCGAGATGTATACCTTGTTTGTGATTACCACTGTTGCCCCTTTGCACCTGTCAAGTGTCTGGTCGGCAGTTGTGCGGTCGTAGCCTATATACTCACCTAAAGATTTTATCTCACTAAGGTCGTAACCACCAAGTGAATATTCGTCTAAAAATACAATCTTTGCCATATTTATTCGTTTTTATTGTTATCAGTTAAATCTCTAATTACCACCGAAGCACATCCAATGCCGAATAGGGCAGGTAGATAGGAGATGGTGCCTACATTTGACTTTTTGTTCTGCTCCTCGCATAGAATCATTGCACCCTCTACAGGTGGCTCAGCTGAGAATACGGCCTTAAAGCCGCGGCGTATTCCCATCTTGTGCAGTCGCTTGCGGAGCATATGAGCAAGAGGGCAGTGGTGGGTCTTTGAGATGTCACATATCTCCATCTTTGTTGGGTCGAGCTTTGCCCCTGCGCCCATAGAACTTACAAGTGGAATATTGCGGTCTAATGCCCCTTTTATGAGGGCCAACTTTGGAGATAGAGTATCTATTGCGTCAACAATGTAGTCAAAAGTGTCGCTATCTAAAATCTCGTCTGTCTTCTCGTCCTTAATGTACTCTGGTACCACACGCAACTTTAGGTCTGGGTTGATATCTAAAAGTCGCTCTGATAGCACCTCGGTCTTGTATCTGCCTACAGTGGAGTGGAGGGCAATCAGCTGACGGTTGATGTTGCTTGTGCTTACGCAGTCGCTGTCGGCTATGGTCATACGACCAATACCTGCGCGGACTAACATCTCGGCAGCGTATGCACCTACGCCACCTACGCCTACAACAAGAATGTTTGCCTCCTTGAGTCGTTCAATACCCTGTTTTCCAAGTAGTAACTCGCTACGCTCTAACCACATATATGTTTGAAGTTTTCCTGTGTTATATACTCTAAAATATTTCTCGGAACGGCTAAAATCTCAGCCGCTCTGTTGTAAATCTCCTCAATATCAATTGTACACTCATCTGTCTCAAAAAAGAGTCGGTCTACGGGCGTGGCCTTTAGCGCCTCGATGCTCTTTGGAGAGTGGAATGTGCGGTGACCAAAAGAGAGGTAATACCCCCTTTTAACCGCCCTTTGTGCCTGCTCTACGGAGCCAATAAAACCGTGGAAGATGACGAACTTTAGGGCGTAATTCTCTAAAATTTTCATCATTGGTTCAAAGGCTCGTAC
>JAFOYS010000331.1 GCA_017391435.1 Alistipes sp.
GAGGCTCAGTAAAGGATGGTGAGATTATTATCCAGGGTGAGAATCGTGACCGTGTGTTGCAGATTCTTCTGGACGAGGGGTATAGCAAAGCAAAAAAGGTGTAGCGATGAGACGAGCAAGGTTTGTTATGGTTGCAGTTCTCTGTCTGCTCACTTTTCAGGCAGCGGCGCAGAGGCTCTCGCGCAAGGCTATGGCAGCGCAGATAGCAGCCCTTACGGCAAAGGTAGACTCGCTACAGAGTGCAGTGAGCGGATGTCTAAAGGTAAGTATGGCTACAGACCCTAATTGGGAGAAGTGGCAGGATGTGCGCTACAACTACGGCTTCAACACCTCTGAGCAGCCCGTTTTTGCTACGGTAGATGGTGTTCTTGAGAGCCGCACGATGCTATCGGTGCGTGGAGGGCGTGGTCGTTGGAACAACAGCACCAGCAAGCCATACACAACATTTGTAGATGGTGGCCACCTTTTTGAGGGTTGGAACGGCAGCGAGACCTGCCGACTGACGATGCTAATTGGCAAGCAGGCGCCAGATATTGCCTGCATACAGGTATACTCACCCAAGGGGCTCTACCTGCCTAAGCGACACTTTGGTTGGGTAAAACTCGGCTCAGACGATGCGTGTCAGGGCGTTGACTTTGGTAGATATTGGGCAGTCTCGTTTGTGCCGTTTACGCTCGGAGGCTTTGACAGCGCACCTACGACTACTGTCTACCACAACACTCAGCTACCGACTACAGCAGTACCTGTAGGAACACTCTACTACGACACTACACTTGGCAAGGTTGGTTGCTACACACCTGCAGGTTGGAGATATATTGCATTTGAATAGTGAAAAGATTTCTCTACATACTCATCTCTGTTTTGGCACTACTCTGTAGTGGCAGGGCTTCAGCACAGTTCTACTCTTGGGGAGCTGACGCTGAGAGTATGTCGTGGCGCAAGATTAAGGGGGATAAGATCTCTGTTATCTATCCCGACACTGCTGCCACACCGGCCTACCGTATGATGCACTATGTAAAGGCTGTTCAGCCATCTATAGACTTTGGATTTAGGTACGGGGCTATGGATATTCCATTTGTCATCCACCCGGAGAATATGCGCTCTAACGGTCTTGTGATGTGGCTTCCAAAGCGAGTTGAGATTATCAGCGCACCATCTATAGAGAGTTACTCTATGCCGTGGCTCAAGCAGCTTGCCGCACACGAGTATCGTCACGCAGTGCAGTATAACAACATCAACCACGGCTGGGTAAAGGCCTTCAGCTACCTTCTGGGTCAGCAGAGCTCTACTATAGGACTGCTCTTTATGCCACTGTGGGGTATTGAGGGCGATGCCGTTGTGTCAGAGACCGCTATGAGCACCTTCGGCCGAGGACTACAGCCATCTTTCTCGATGCACTATCGCGCTGTTGGTGAGAGTATACTGTCCCGCAAGAATCTTGACAAGTGGTTCTGCGGTTCGTACCGTGAATATATTCCAGACCACTACCAGCTTGGCTATCAGATAACCTCCTACGCCAATACAAAGTACAACGAGAATATCTGGGACAAGATTGTCAACTACTCTGTACGCAACCCATATGTCATTGCCACACACCTTGTGTCAATGAAGAAGTTCTACAAGACTCGCACATCTATACTTGCTCGCGAGACCTTCACAGACCTAAACAACTTCTGGAACAGACTACCAGCAGAGGGGAATAGTTCTACAATGCTCCCTGTGCCTAAGCAGCTGACATATACAAAGTACTCACATCCGATATTCTTTGGTAGCAGGACCGTTATTGCAGTCAAGGAGTCGCTCGACAGACCAGCAGCACTTGTGCGAACAAACATCCACAGCGGAGAGCAGCAGCGAATATGCTACATAGGCAACCTCTCTACCCGCCCGACAATTCAGGGTGATAGAGTCTGGTGGACAGAGTATCGTCGCTCACCACTCTATCAGCAGAGGGTAAACTCGCGTCTGTGTTATGTAAATCTTGACAATGGAAAGCCTCGTACAGTAAACCGCTATCGCAATGTGCTATACCCTACTGCTATTGAGCAGAGCAGTGATATTGCTTGGGTGGAGTACTATGCAAATGGCAGCTACGCTATTGTCCGCGGAGACAAAAATAGCAAAACCACTCTGCTAAGGCTACCTACAGATATTGAGGTGCACTCTCTTGCCTACGATAACGGCACTAAGGCACTCTACTTTATCGCCACAGATGACTCTGGACAGTGGATAGGTCGTGTAAATAGCGATAAGACCTTCAGCCGCATTACCGAGGGGGCCTATATTACAATCTCTGACCTTCGTGCCGATAGCGGACTACTCTACTTTGGCTCTATTGCCTCGGGTAAGGATGAGGCGCACTGCCTTGACCTTAGTACGGGTAAGCAGTATCAGATTACAAGCTCTACCTACGGCTCATTCTCGCCAGCACCGACATACAATGGTAGCATTGTTATGACGACATATGACCGCAACGGATATCATCTTGCAATGCAGCAGGTAGATAGAGGTGCGCTCAAGGCAATAAACAACGCAAAGACTCCACAAAACATTGTCAACCCTGCTCGCAAGCAGTGGAGTGTGATAAATCTTGACACAGTGCGCTTTACGGCGGCCGACTCTATTGCTACGACAAAGGCTCACCGCTCTCGCCGATACTCAAAGTTTACGCACCTGTTTAATGTGCACTCGTGGGCACCTGCCTCATACGACCCATTTGCACTTGTTGAAGAGGGGGCTATGGACTTCAACTTCGGTGCTACAGTGATGTCGCAGAGCCTGCTGTCAAATACTGAGGGCTTTGCTACTTGGGGTTGGAACAAGAGCAACGGACACTTCTTTAAGGGTGCTCTGCGCTACTACGGGCTTGGTGTAAATCTCTCACTAAGTGGCTCTTACGGAGGTAAGCAGCAGATGTATACGGCCTACACATACGAGTTAAACCCAGAGACGGGCAAGTATGAGGTAGTATTCCCAGAGGCGCCAAAGCAGAAGCGATACTACAACATCTCTGCCTCAGCATCTCTGCCGATATATCTGCAGAGCGGATACCACACTCGCCTACTCGGTATAAATATAGGTTGGAGCTACTCCAACGGTCTTGTAGCAAAGCTCGACAAGCTCATTATTGAGGGTGGTCAGATAACAAACCTCGCTACTATAGGCTACTCAGAGGGTCTACACCTACTGCAGGCGGGCATCGGTTTTCAAGATATGGTGGCTCTGGCGCATAAGGACTTTCTGCCTCGCTTAGGATATGTTCTCTCGGCAAACTACGCCTTTAACCCTGCCAACTCTGACTTTGGTCAGCTCATATCGTTCTATGGTAAGGCATATATCCCTGGTTTTGCCCGCCACCACTCTATAAGTGTTGCTGCGCTGTACCAGAATAGCGTTGGAGGCTTTGAGTCCAAGCTCTTAGCATCTAACTTTTCATTCCACTCCTCACGACTTATACCTCACGGATTCCACACTGCCGAGGTAGAGAATCGGAACTACTTTGCCACAAGTGTTAACTACCAGTTCCCGCTATGTTATCCCGAGGGCGGTATACAGTCGGTAATCTACTTCAAGCGTATACGCCTCAACTTAGGCTTTGACTACGCATCATTTGGCAAGCAATTTTTTGAGGCCTACCCAGAGATTAACAAGGTAAACCTTATCTCCAAGCGCAACCAGCTATACTCTTATGGAGGCGATATTACTTTTGATGTAAACTTATTCCGAATGCCATCTTCGGCAACTACCGCCGTAACCTTTACCCTCTACAAGCCACACGGCAAGAGGGGTCTATACTTCTCGGCAGGTGTAGGACTACCTTTTTAAAACAGTTTGACTATGGTAAAAAAGAGAAATACAACAAGCAAGAGCAAAATTACCCGTCTGATGTGGGTAGTAGCCCTTACACCGGTGCTCATTGCAGCACTTATGCTAACCCTTACGGCCATTGGAGCATTTGGTCGCATACCATCCTTTGAGGAGCTTGAGAACCCTAAGAGTAACCTTGCCACAGAGGTCTATGCCGACAATGGTAAGGTTATCGGTAGCTTCTTTGTCCAAAACCGCTCCTATGTTCAGTATGCCGACCTCTACCCTACTGACTCTACGGCGGTGTACAATGTATCGGGTCACCAGACGCCACCTCTTGCCACTGCGCTGATAGCGGTAGAGGATGAGCGATTCTACTCTCACTCAGGCATTGACTATCGTTCGCTTGCCCGCGTAGGAGTTAAGACACTGCTTCTTGGTCAGAAGCAAGGTGGTGGTAGTACTATCACGCAGCAGCTTGCAAAGAACCTCTTTCCACGAAATACATCAAACAATGACGGCAAGATTGCCCGCATACTTCGCCTTATAGGCAGCAAGCTCAAGGAGTGGATAACAGCCATAAAGCTTGAGCACAACTACACCAAGGAGGAGATCGTGGCTATGTACCTCAACACTGTTGAGTATGGCTCAAATGCCTACGGAATCAAGTCTGCAGCGGTAACATTCTTTGGCAAGCAGCCTTCAGAGCTCAATCTGCAGGAGGCGGCAATGCTCGTGGGTGTTGTAAATGCACCAACGCGATACTCGCCCGTTCGCAACCCCGAGAATGCGCTTAAGCGCCGTAACCTTGTGCTAAGGCGTATAGAGAATATCGGTGCTATAAGCCGTGAAGTGTGTGACTCTATCTGCGCGTTGCCTATAACGCTGAACTATCGCCCTGTGTCGCACAACTACGGTCAGGCGACATACTTCCGTGAGATGTTGCGTCTTGTGATGACTGCCGAGGCTCCTAAGCGTCGTAACTTCTACACCGAGTGGGACTACGAGCAGGCACTTAAGCAGTACAACGAGAATCCTCTCTACGGCTGGTGTCACAAGAACCACAAGGCTGATGGCAGCGAGTACAACATCTACCGCGATGGACTGAAGATCTACACAACTATCAACGCCTCTATGCAGAGCTATGCCGAGGCGGCTGTGCACAAGCAGTTGCAGACCGTAATCCAGCCGGCGATGGACAAGCAGGTACGCGAGACCCGCACACTGTTTATTGACACAGAGAAGGAGGAGGTAGATAAGATTATCCGCCGCGCTATGCGTAACTCCGACCGCTACCGCAATATGAAGAAGGAGGGGGTATCGGAGAAGGATATCTACGCATCTTTTGAGCGCAAGTGCAATATGAAGGTCTTTACCTTTAACGGCGAGCGAGATACACTGCTCACTCCGCGCGACTCAATTCTGCACCACAAGCGCATTATGCGAGCTTCGTTTGTGGCCATAGAGCCTCAGACAGGCCATATCAAGGCCTATGTCGGTGGCCCATCGTTCCAGTACTTCAAGTACGATATGGCAAAGCAGGGTAAGCGACAGATTGGCTCAACTGTAAAGCCGTTTATCTACACCTTTGCTATTGACCACCTCGGTATGACCCCTTGCACTATGGTGCCAAACCTACCTGTGACTATTGAGACTACAGTAGGTACAGCTTGGTCACCAAAGGAGGCGGGAAATGTAGAGTATGACGGCACGCTGCACCCTCTTAAGTGGGGTCTTGCCCTGAGCCGCAACAACTACTCGGCTTGGATTATGAAGCAGGCAAAGCAGCCTGAGGCTGTGGCAGACTTTATCCACAATATGGGTATTGCAAGCTATATAGACCCTGTATATGCACTCTGTCTGGGAACATTCGAGAGTAATGTCTTTGAGATGGTCAGCGCCTATGCCACATTTGCAAATGAGGGCGTATACAACTCACCACTCTTTGTGACACACATTGAGGATCGTCAGGGTAACCTGATATCAAGTTTCTCCTCTACTTCGCAGGATGCCGTGAGCAAGCAGACCGCCTACACAATGATTACAATGCTCAAGAATGTGATTACAAACGGTACTGGTCGCCGTATGGGGTGGCAGTTTGGGCTGAGCGATGTTGAGATTGCTGGCAAGACAGGTACATCTAACGAGGACCGCGATGCTTGGTTTATGTGTATCACACC
>JAFOYS010000332.1 GCA_017391435.1 Alistipes sp.
ATATTCTGATACTTTTCAATCTCCTTAAAATCGGTCATATCTACCGATACAAGGTCACTTGGCGACGCAAGCATCTGCTCTGCAAGTTTGGCAATAATCTTTCTGTTGTCAGTAATTAGCATAATCTTTTCGTTTTAAAGTTAAGTTTATAATATAGAGTAGTTGGTTGAGAAAAATCTTGCAACAGTAGACAAAAAAAATCACCCCGCAGGGTGACTTTTACTTTTTACACTCTCTGCTACAAGCGGCGAGAGCCATCTGAGATTACCACAGGGTAAATCTTAGGCTCGTGGCCATACTTCTCTGCAAACTTAGCGGTAACAGTAGCGATAAAGCTATCGTAGAGCTGCTCCTTGACAAGGTTGATTGTACAACCGCCAAAGCCACCGCCCATAATACGAGAGCCTGTAACACCGCACTCTTTTGCAACTGTTGCGAGGAAGTCAAGCTCCTCACAGCTCACCTCATAGTCAGACGACATACCCCAGTGAGTCTGATACATACGCTCACCAACAGTCTCATAGTCACCCTTCTCTAGAGCCTCGCAGACATCAAGCACACGCTGCTCCTCGCCAATCACATAGCGAGCGCGAAGGTAATCCTCTTCTGATATCTGATCCTTAACAGCCTCAAGCTGCTCCATAGTAGCACCACGCAAGAACTCCTGACCCAGAACAGCCGCAACACGCTCACACGATGCACGACGGTCGTTGTATGGAGAGCCTACAAGCTCGTGCTTTACACAAGAGTTGACAAGCACAAGGCGATATCCGTACTTTGCAGGGTCAAATGGGAAGTAGCTATACTCCATACTGCGGCAATCAAGACGCATAAGATGACCCGCCTTGCCGTGTACAGATGCAAACTGGTCCATAATACCGCAGTTCACACCACAGTAGTTGTGCTCTGTAGACTGACCAATACGAGCAAGCTCAAACTTCTCAATACCGAGGTTGTACAGCTCGTTGAGTGCAAAGGCAAAGGTACTCTCAAGGGCTGCCGATGAGCTCATACCTGCACCGAGTGGCACATCGCCAGCAAATACAGTATCAAAACCACCGATTGTACCACCGCGCTTCTGAATCTCACGACATACACCAAAGATATAGCAAGCCCAGCTCTGAGATGGTTTATCCTCCTCATTAAGGCCAAACTCTGCAGACTCGTTAAGGTCAAGAGCAAAGGCGCGAACGGTCTGTGTACCATTGAGACGAATTGCTGCTACAATACCCTTATCCACAGCACCTGGGAATACAAAACCACCGTTGTAGTCGGTATGCTCACCGATTAGATTAATGCGGCCTGGAGAGGCAAACAGAGTTGCACCATCGCCATAAAGTTCCGCAAACTTTTGAGATACTCTCTCTTTCATTTTAGTTCGTTTTAGTTTTAGTTTTAGTTATAGTATATTTAATCTTTGCTATTGAACCTGTATTGACGCTAAACTTACGCAGACCCGCCTCTAAAAGCATCTCTACAGCAGAGCTATCTGAAGCAAGCTCGCCACACATACTGCACTCAATGCCAGCACTCTGTGCGCTCTGAATAGCCATTCTGATAGCCCTAATAACCGCCTCTGAGTATGGGTTATAGAGGTGGCTGACCTTAATATTTGCCCTATCTGCAGCCATTATGTACTGCACAAGGTCGTTTGTACCGATGCTAAAGAAGTCACACTCAGCTGCCAGTAGATCTGCTATAAGCACCGCCGCAGGGGTCTCAATCATCACACCGACCTTGATATTCTCGTCATACGCAACGCCCTCTGCCTTAAGCTCGGCCTTGCACCTCTCAAGCACGCTTTTAGCCCTTTTGAGTTCATCAAGGGTGGCAACCATTGGGAACATTACCCTGACATTACCCTCAGCACTTGCGCGCAGAATTGCCCTTAGCTGACAGCAGAACATACTCTCCATATCGAGCGATATGCGGATAGCTCGCCATCCCAAGAATGGGTTCTCTTCACGCTCAAAACCCAAGTATGGTACAGCCTTATCGCCACCAATATCCAGCGTACGAATCGTAAGCGGACGGCCTCCACAAGCCTTTGCCGCAGCGCTATAGGCGCAGTACTGCTGCTGCTCTGTAGGCTCTACTGTACTATTGAGATAGAGAAACTAACTGCGGAAGAGTCCAATGCCGTCTGCTCCAGCCTCAATGGCTGCAACGACCTCCTCAACACTTGCCGCATTGGCAGTGACTGCAACCGCCTCACCGTTAAACTCCACCGACTGCATAGCCACCTGCTGCTGCTCTCTGCGTAACGCCTCAAGGTTAAGCTCGCGCACAAGATAGCTATCCATAGTCTCGCTATCGGGATTGACAACCACGCGACCCTCAGTGCTGTCAACAATCAGTGTATCGCCCGTAGCAATCTGCTCTACAGCATCCCCAAGGCCTACAACTACGGCTAACGAGTGGTTACGAGCAATAATGCAGGTATGGCTTGTAGTGCTACCCAGCGCCGTCACAAAGCCGCGAATAGAGTCAAGCTCCAACATTGCCATATCTGACGGTAGCAGCTCGCGAGCCACGATAATATCGCCCTGCTTTACCCCCTCAAATGGGTTTACAACACCACCTGAGAGGTTAGCCACAATGCGATTAAAGATATCCCTGATATCGTCTGCTCTGGCACTGAGATACTCGTCATCCATTGCCGCAAACATCTGAGCAATATCGTCACAAGCACTCAGACAAGCCTCCACGGCACTCTTTCCAGAGTCGATATACTCAAATACCGAGTCGCTGAGCATCTCATCTGCCGCAATCTCAAGGTGTGCTGCAAAGATATCACTGCCCTTTGCCAGCAGTTCTATCTGAGAGATAGTTGCCCGATGTGCCGACTCAAAACGCTCGCGCTCCTGAGCCACACTACCCTGCTCACTATCCACAGTAGCCGCTTGCCGAGCAACAACAAATGCCCTACCAACAGCTATAGCATCCGATGCACGAACAGATGTATGCAGAATCTCCATTACTCAGTAATATTTGCAATAAAATCAACTACAGCGCGTAGGTTAGCAGCCTCATCGCCACCATCTGCTGTAACTGTAATCTCCGCACCAGACTTAAGAGCTAACGAGAGCACTCCGAGCATACTTGTTGCACTTACGCTCTTTACGGCTGTAGCAAGTGTAACCTTGCCATCAAGACTCTTTGCCAGCTTTACCAACTCGCCCGCAGGACGAGCGTGCATACCGTTTGGTGCTGTAAGAATAATATTTTCACTTACCATATATAATACAACTTTAAGCGTTTAAAACCTTATAAATCTCCTCTACATCTGTTGTTGTCTTGAGCTTTTCAAGCACAACTTCGTCCTCCAAAGCCTCACTTACGCGAGCCAGAAGCTCAAGGTGCTCATCGCCAACACCAGCAATACCGATAACAAGATATGCCATCTCGCCATCAAACTCAACACCCTCTGGATACTGAACCACACTGATTCCAGTACGCAGCACATTCTTCTTTGCACTCTCAGTGCCGTGCGGAATGGCAATACCCATACCGAGGTATGTAGTAGTTATTCGCTCGCGCTCCATCATTGCATCGACATACTCCATAGCCACATAGCCACCCTTGACAAGCAGATTTCCCGCCTCAGAGATAGCCTCCCACTTATCTGCAGCCTTAGCTCCAACCTTAATGCTTGACATCTGAAGTACTGAGGTGCTTGCGCCACCAGTGACTACATCATCCTCAGCCTGTGCAGCCTTATCGCTACGCTTTGAGAGTTCATCATAGAGCGAATCAAGCACAGGGTCCTCAAGGAAGTTCTTGATTGCAACGATTCTAACCTTTGGAGCATTACCCTTAGCACGAGAGGCAAGGCCCTGCTGGCAGACAACAATATCTGCATCTGCTGGAATAGAGTTTACAGAGCTATTTGACACCTTGACATCTAAGGCAAGAGTCTCAATACGCTTACGGAAGCGAGTTGCACCAAGCGCACTGCTACCCATACCTGCATCGCAAGCAAAGACAATATGGCGAGCCTTAGCAACATCTGCTGCCGCCTCTGCATCGCGCTTGTACTTAGGCTTGAAGCGATTCTCTGGTAGAGTCTCGTCCTCCTTAGCGCTACGACGGATAATAAGTGCCGAGGTTACGAATGTAACGGTAGCAGCAATAAGCACAGCACCGACAAGTAGCAGAGTCTTTCCCTTTGGAGCCATCAGAATCACAGAGATAATACTACCTGGAGAGATTGGACCCACAAGACCTGCACCAACAAGTGTAAGGAAGAGTATGCTTGATGAAGCACCCAGAATCATCGGAATGATAAGCAGTGGACGAGAGAGTACATATGGGTAGTAGATCTCGTGAATACCGCCCACA
Organism: Alistipes sp.; assembly: GCA_017391435.1. Classification (GTDB taxonomy): domain Bacteria; phylum Bacteroidota; class Bacteroidia; order Bacteroidales; family Rikenellaceae; genus Alistipes. The sequence continues at coordinate 4,342 of JAFOYS010000332.1, forward strand.
AACTGAATAAGCACTGCACCTGGAGCAGAGCTCTTTGCTGCACCCTTACCAAAGATCCAATATGCCATAAGCATACCGAAACCAGGACCTGGGTTAGACTCAAGGAAGAAGATTATCGACTCACCAAACTCCTTTACCTGAACTGTTCCGAGTGGAGTAAGGATACCGTGGTTAATAGCATTGTTAAGGAACATAACCTTTGCAGGCTCAATAAAGATTGAGACAAGCGGCAACATATTGTGCTCCTTCAGATAGACAATACCGCTCTCAAAGAGCTCTGTAATCCACGAGATTGCGCCTCCAATAGTAAGATAGCCGATAATAGCAAGTATCATACCCAGAATACCGAGCGAGAAGTTGTTTACAAGCATCTCAAAGCCGGCACGCACCTTACCCTCAACGGCCTTATCAAACTTCTTGATAACCCACGCAGCGAGTGGACCCATAATCATAGCTCCGATAAACATCGGAACATCCGTTCCGACAATCACTCCGGCAGTGGCAATAGCACCGATAACACCACCACGAACTCCCGACACATTGTGTCCTGCAGTGTAACCGATAAGCAGTGGTAGCATATAGGTTAGCATCGGGGTGACTAACTTTGCCAAGTGCTCATTTGGGAACCAACCTGTTGGAATAAATAGCGCGGTAATAAGACCCCACGCAATAAAGGCGCCGATATTAGGCATAACCATTGCACTGAGTGCGCGACCAAAATTTTGAATCTTATCTCTCATAGAAAAATCAAACAACAATTGTTATTCCACAAAGGTAACAAACTTTTGCCAAAGTAACAAATAAAATAAGAGATAGAGCAGACAAAGAGACTCTTTGCCTGCCCTATCGGAGAACTTTAACCAAACTTAACCAACAATTATAATTGCACCAAAACAATATTCGGAGAGTTATAGAGTGCATTGAGGCTTGCAACTTTTGCCTCATAGACCCTCTTTGTCTGCGGGTGGATATAGTCAAACTTAATAGGATCTGTATACCAATTAAAGCTATACTCCTTTCTAAGGTTGAGCGTATATACACCGTTTGCACCAACATTTACACTACCAATACGAGTTCCGTCTGATGTGCGAGCAAAGGCCACAAAGTCATACTGAGGAACATCTATTGCAGCACCGCCATCGCTATACTTAATAGTACCAGAGATGAGTCTATTTGAGACCTTAAACTGCTTATCAAAGAATACCACCTGCTCCTTATTTGAACTAATTGTGATATTACCAGCACTTGTAATTGTATTTGTCTTGAACGGAATAGTCTTACGCTCGCCACTCTGGTTTACACCACCACTCTGGTCAACATTTTTAACTGTTCCATAACCAAAGGCACGCTCTGCATCACGAGACGCCGCCACCTTATAGACAAACTTACCATCTGCTCTGCGGGTAATCTTATCTGCCGTAAGGTTTGTTTCTGCAAGACGAGAGGCGTCAAGATCGAGCATTGGCGCATCTATAATCACCTCAAACTCCTCTCCAAATGGATCTACGCTCTTATTGTCGTTACCCCTAAAAGATGTAATCTCAAATGAGATATCTACATTCTGATTAGGCAGATAGCTCCACTCAAGGTTGCTAACACTCTCAGCATTATCGCCACTTGTATACTCACCCTCTCCGTTTACAAGGGCTGCAAAGTGGAATGGATAGTAGTTTGCAAGCTCAAAGATTACCGAGCGGTAGCTCTGACCTGAGTATGGCAGTGGCTGTTTACCGTCTGCAACTGGAAGAGCCGAGTTACTCAGTGAGTTATTTGATGCTACACGCACAACATCTGCACTTACAGCGCGGTTAGTCTTCAGATGCACAGTATAGCTACCCACATTTGGAGCCGCCATTGCCGGATTCTTGAGCATAAACATAAACACTCTACCATTTGTAGACTGCGACCAATACTGCTCGCTAATTGAGAAGAAGTCCGCATCGTGATCCTCGTGGCCCTCAGTGTAGAAGTCAAGAGACTTTGAGTATACAAGGAACTCATCCGCTGCAGTAGCGTTTATTGGCGCATTTGTAGCCTTATTTATCAGCTGAATGTCAAATGTCACTGGCGCGCCACGCTTCTGAGGCACAAGACGATAGAGTACAACCTCATCATCTGGTAGATTCTCATCCTCTACACCATCCACCTCACGATACTCCTCAAGACCCTTGATAGTAATTGCATTCTGATGGTCTGTGAAGGTAAAGTACTTTGTAAGTGTCTGGAAATATGGAGCCTCAACAGAGAGTGACTGACTCTCATTGTGGTCGTGCTCAAGGATTGTGTGGAAGTATACACGCTGAACACCTGGCTTCTCTACTCTATAGACATACTTATAGCCCAAGCCGTTATCCTCGCCATAACCCTCTTCACCCTTACGAATAACAGGTAGATTCATACCCGAAAGGTGTCTAACATCAAGGCTATTTACAGATATAAGCACATTGAACGGGTAGAGCTCCTCTGGACAAGATTCTGGAATGGTAAACTTAAGTGTCACGTGCTCGCCAGTTGTACTGCCAAAGATCTGAGTACCAACCCACGAAGGTGTAAAGTATTGAGTCTTAATTACAATGATGTCGATTGTTCGCTGAAGCTTACCCTTCTTGATTAGCAGAGTACCCTGCTGACGAGTAGAATTGCTCATTGGCAGCAACTGCAGAGTTATAGAACCCTCTCCAGAGTCAGAGAAGCTGTGTGCTGCAAAGGTGTGGTTAGCCACATTATTCTCTCCAACCCACGAGATATCTGCATCTGAGAGAGCATTGCCACCCTTAGGGGTCACTTTATAGGTAAGAGTGAGTTGCTTACCAGCCTCGCTATCATTGAGCACCACATAGGTCTGATCTACAGTAAGAACATAGTTCTCATCCTCAATCTCGTTTACCCAAGAGTCTACAGAGATCCAGACATTGTTAGATGCTGGTGCAGTAAGGGCCTGCTCAAAGGTTGGCTGACCGTATGATAGTTTACCTGTAATATTGAGCACATAGGAGTAGTTGCGACGCACAAGAATACGGTCTCCATTCTGGTCTACAAGCACTACACGGTAGTATAGCTGCTGCGAACTTCCAGGCACGCTACCCTTGATAATCACAGAGATAGGATGCTCATCGTCATTTGCACTCTCAAAGATATAGTCCTCTGCCTTAGTGTCGATATCTGTAATATCTGACATTAGAGCCGTATTGCGCGGAAGGGTTACAAATGGCTCATTACCTGGCCAAACGAAGCCCTCTGTAGAGCTAAACGGAGCCACAGTACCAAATGCCATACGGTTTGTTGTAACAAAGCCTGTAACATTGAGGTATGGAGTATTCCAATTCGCGATAGAGACCTTTGCCTGATTTCTGAGTAGCTCAATACCGTTTGGTAATGCCGCAATCTGCTTTGCAATATCAGTGTTAAGGCTCTCATCCTTTACAAATCGTGCCCAGTAGATCATCATACCCGATGCACCCTCCATATCTGCAATAACCTCAGCCTCGCTCTTACCTCTAAAGTCATCATCGTCATAGAGGTTTGGGTTCTGGTTGGCAATAAAGTGTATTGCGTGGGTCTCCTCTGGTACAATAGCCTCAAACTTACCACTTGTGGTAGAGTCAGCATCTGGAACGATTGTAGCATTTACAGATGCAATGAAGAGTCCGTAGTTACTAAAGCAGAAGAGCGAGAGATTCTGAATATCAAGACCATCTGGGTCCACTGCGCGCACATTTACTGTATCAAAACCCTCTGGAGAAGCATCAAAAGAGATCTTGACAAAGCCCTCTGGAGTCTCAACTATCTGCTCTACATCAATCTCCTGCACGCAAGAGGTTGAAAGAGCCACAGTGGCCAAAATAGCTGTTAGTGAATATATAAACCTTTTCATATCGTTAGTAGTTTTTAATATGCGTCACGAATACAACGGACTGCAGACTGATTCTTACTGTTATTCTGATTTCCCTTACTGTTATATGTAGGACCACTTGCAGTCATATAGTAGTAACCATTGAGTAGGTAGTCGATAGCATCTGCCTGAACACCAGATGTTCCCTGCAGCGAGATGATAATCTTAAGTTCCGACTCTGTTGGCAGACGCCAATCCTTAAAGTGGATAACCTCTCCGTTGTCATCAATATATGTCTCGGCATAGTTCTTACAGTGTTCACGGAAGATCTCAATGCGGTCATCAACACCATTTTTGTTTCCATCCTCACCGTGTGAAACATTACTAAGACCTCCATAAGTTCCGAACATCGCGCCCAGACGAGATGCAATCATAAACGATGGCGAGACAAGCTTTGAGTTATCGGCACTATCATCTGTAAATCCATTTGCGTCAAGACGAGGACGACCTACAACATAGTCTGCAGAGGTTGCAGTCACTCTTACGTGGTACATACGGGCATTATCGTTACTGTTCGCAACACCATCTTGAGACGCTGTAGCGGCTGTTGAGTTAGTCGCCCAGTGGTAGTAGGAGCGCACTGACATACCAGCAGTAGAGCCATTGCCAGAGACATACTTTGATGCCCAGAAGTAGTCATCATCAGCAGAACCACTCCAACCAGAGGTTACATAACTGTCAGTAGTGTACTTGTAATTACCTGTCCAGTTGTTGTTTCTCATCTCCAGACCTACACCTACAATGCGAGTACCCTTATACTGATAGTGGCAGTCAAAATCCTCACGATAAGAGTAGTAGCCACGCTGATTTGTAATGTAGATTACCGGATACTGAAGTACAAGAACATCTTTATAAAGTTCGCCAGAGTCATAACGACCGTTGTTATTATCGTCCTGATATACTCTGAGTTCAATATATCGGATAGTATTGTTTGTTGGAACATCACTCTTTACCTCAATATTTCCAGCCAATTCTCCAAGTGGAGTTGCGCTGATGTGATATGTGTTAAGGCGAGATGTGATATCCTGAGTCTGACCAAACTTATCTACATAGTATGCACCTCTTACAGCCACACTTACAGGATCTGACGATGCAAAGACAAGTGTCTGGTTATCTGTAGCCACATTGTGCATCTCCATCTGCTCGCGGTTAACCTTAAGGTACTTAGGGCCCTGCTCACCGCCAACATCGATGCTCTGTACATACCACTCCTTCTCTGAGTATCTCATATCAGAGATCTTTACAGGCTCTGAAAGCTCCTCTGCTCCTGGCGCGTTGATAGTTGCCGAAACATAGTAGATATGGTTGCGCTCAAATGCACCAGACTTGCTGAGCTGAAGCTGATAGTAGCTATTCTCATAGTTCTCAACAACAGTCTGACCGCTTTGTGAATCGACATAGGTATATTTGAGTGGCACATTTACGATTAGCGATGTTCCGCGCTCAAAGAAGTTGTCATTCTTACGATCGTGGCTATAGAAGTAGCCTACAACGGTAACCTCGCTACCATCTGGATTCCAATAGAAGAACTGTACGCTCATAGCCTTATCTGGTGTGCGGAGCAGAGCATCCTTCTCGTACTGAGGCATAATAAGGGTGCTATATGGCATATTACGGAAGTAGTAGCCAGCGTGGAGGTTGCGAATAAACTCAACCTGATCTCCCTTTCGCAGTGTCACAATAACCTTTACCGCAGCACGACGGAGGGTACAACTAAGCTCTGTATTGTCAGACTGAACACCGTTGTTAATCACTATCGCACTCTTTGTTTGAGGCTCTGCACCCAAATTCGTAAGGTAAGCCTCACCCTCCATAAGGAAGTTACGCGGAGCCTCTACACCAGAATCTGTAAGGCCTGTCATATGGATGCGCTCATCCTCCTGACTGAGCAAGAAGAACTCCTCGCTATTAGACAACTGTGCAAAGGTTGATGCTCTGTGTGTGCTATTTGCAACAAGGTATACACGGTACTGAGCATTTGCCTCAAAGTCTGAACGACTCTTTGACAGGTAAACACTCCCCTCAAAAGGATCTACACCCGATACTCTCTCGTGGTGAAAGAGCGACTGACTGCTATCAAAGAATAGCACATCAATGTGTGAGATATCAGCCTCTACGCTATTTGACGCCACATCTCTTGTTGCAAGGGCTGCTGGGCTAAAGCTAAGCCCAATACGACCCTGCGGCAGAGAGTCTGCAACCACATCCATCTCACTACTACAAGCAGTTATGAGCGGTAGCGCAAAGAGACATATTGAATATAGTAACTTTTTCATATTCTGAGTGTTATTAGGTTATTGCTGTATAATCTCAATAATCTTAGGGTCATTTCCACTATTTGGCCAAGCAATAGCATCAGCCTTACCATTTATCAACAGGTAGAGTCGTGTACCCTCGTGCATCCACGATGCCTTATGAGAGATTCCAAACTTAACGACTGTACCAACTCGCTCTGGGTTGAGAGGAACAATCTTGATATTGTACCAATCGCTACTTGCAACCATCTGAGAAGGTTCTGTAATAGGCTCACCATTCTTGTATACACGAATCTGATAGTCAGACTCTGACTGGTTGATTAGCGACGGAGTCCACTCCTGACCCTGAGGTGCTGTCATATGGAACCACACCGAGAAGGCTGCACTCTCATCGTCTACAGCATTATAGCTCATCACTGGGCTTGTTGTAATCACCGGATTTGAGGATATAACGCCCGAGTTGTAGATATCATCTGGAAGCACTGGGTTGTGGTATGTCGGATATGCAAACTCTCCATAGTCCCAATTTCCACCCTCGCTCCAGTCAGCCACCTTATAGTCAATAGTAAGACCGCCTGAGATACCTGTAATATTAAACTGATAGTAGTTATTGCGAACAATATCGTATGCAGTACCCTCTACAAGTTTGCCAGCAGAGTATCTACCAAAGCTCAGTGCGTCTGCAAAGGTAATCTGAGTACCGCTCTTATCCTTCAAAACCACTGTCATACTTGCCATAGGGGTCAGCGGATCGGTATTTGAGTACTCTGGAAGATAGAGTATCTGCTGACGCTCACTGTTTGGCTCAAAGTGTACTCCACCAGTAGGAGTGTAGAGCGAACGATACTCGCGCATAGAGTTATCACGAACAATCTCAGTAGTATTTGCAACACTATTCCAGCCATTTGGAAGGCTATAGCCGTAGCGGTTAAGCACATTTATTGTCACAGAGTGGATAGTATAGTCTGCCATTGCTTCGCCGAGGTTTACCTCAACCTTTGCCGCTGCGCGAAGCATAGAGATAGTGCCGATATCCTGATTCTCGGTAAGCGAAAGGGCCACCTGCTTTACACCCCACATTGGAATTGCGCCCGACTTGCTATCAAGAGAAGTATAGTCAAACGACATTTGGTTATCCTCTGCCGCCACACAGTTTGCATATACTGCAACCTTATAATCTCTGCCTGCAGTGAGGTTAAGGCTTGTAACATCGCCTACAAAGCGGTAGATATTCTCACCCTCGCTCCAGTGCATCAGCTTCTCAACATTGCCTATATGGGCATTTGTCGCTGCATCTAAAATAGCCACACGGAGAGCATCCAGACGAATCAAATTGTCAAAAGAGTTGCCAAGGGTAGAGTTGTAGTCATCGCCCCAAGTGGTTCTGGTGCCAGTATTGCTAACAGAGACTCTAAAGGTTATCTTATGCTCTGTGCTCAAACACTCTCCGTTGTCGTATATAGAGCCACACGCAACAAACAGAGTTGCAAATAGCCCTAAAAGGATGTATGTAAATCTGTTGTGCATAGTTGTCATTTATAAAATTTGGTTGTTAAGAACTACTCTCCAAGAGTTGATAATAATCGAACTTGAGAGCCACTGTCCGTTGTGGATAAAGAATGTCATATTGTACTCATCCTGACGATCTAAGTACTCCTGATCATCCATAGTGCGGTTGTAGTTACCCTTTACAAGCAGTGCATAGTCTACAATAGGCACTGAGAGCACTCTCTCGCCTGTAGCCTTATTTGTCACTACAAGAATCGGCTCGCTATCTGCCATAAGACGCGCTGTAGTAAGCTCTGCCACAGCTACAGCCACTTGGTTAGCTCTTGTTGCGCTGATCTGTGCATCTACATCAACATAACCTGTTGTAATATCCCACGGACGGTAGACAATCTGCTCGTCTGCAAGTAGAGAGTTGTTATAGTCCATCTTACCGTTGTTATCAACAATCGCAAACTCAAAATTCTCAATATCTACATCTGTCGGAGTATCACCCTCTGACCAAGTCTGCTGGAGGATAATACGGAAATTGTTTGTATTCTTAGTAAGCGACATAACCTCAGTATGTACGCCCGCCTGATCTGTATAGTCAATACGCTTTAGGCCGTGGAAAAGAGCGTTTAGATCCTCATCTACATAGGCTGTATTAGCATCGCGCTTACGAGCCATTGTACACTTCATCTGCTCAAGAGTTGTTGTACCTACAGTAGCCGCAGGGAGATTAAAACTCTGACCATCTACGCCACACCAAGCCAGAAGATCGTACTGACCCGGAGCAAGCTCAAGCATCATTGCATAATCATCTGCCGCAAGTGCTGCACCACTCTCAGAAGCCTGATGAACAAGAACGCCAGACTTGTCAAACACATAGAGCGAAACAGAAGAGACCTTTGTTGCAAACGCATTGGCAAACTCCATATTTCTTTCATACTCGAACTCTATTCTGTACTTTACTGAGCAGTCGCCCTCGCCGTCATAGATTACACTATCACAAGAGGTAATTGTTGAAGCCATTGCAAATGTGGCAACAAGCATCTTAAGTTTTGAGATATGAGCAGTTATGTTCATAACCATTGAATTTTAAGTTAGCAATTACTTTTATCTATTTTTATTTTATTCTATATCTTGTATCCCTTGAGGGATTTTAGTTTCAGCTTTGGTGGGAGAACTCTCTCCAAGGTTCTGCACCTCTCTTTGCACCGATGCAGGAGTGCCTCTTTTATTGTTTTTAGTAAGCAGTGGGAGATATCCCACCCCCACTGCTTTGGGGTTTTAAGTGTTATTAACTCAATTATAGGATAACATCGCTTGATACAACTCTCCAAGAGAGAACATTGATCTTTGCAGAGATATAAGACTCCTTATCTGTTGGAGTTACAGGGTTCTCAACACGGTACTCTGGATCGTAAACCGGTGTACCAAGACCCTTAACACCTGTTACATTAATCTTGTAGCTGTGGTTACGAACAATACCAAACTCACCAGCCTTACCCTCAGAACCAAGGTGCTTAACATCACCATAGTAGTATGTCATACCGCTCTTGTAGATCTTTGCTGGCTCAACCTTTGCAAGCTCTGCGTTTACATCAGCAACAGGTGTATAGTTTGCGCCATCAAATGAGAACCAGTTGTCAGTAGCAACGCCTGCTGCGAGCTGGAAGCTAACCTCATAGCTCTCTGCGCCCGCAAGACCTACTACACACTCAAGCTGAGAGTCGTCAATGCTTGTGTAAGTTGTACCCTCAAGGTGCATAAGCTTTGACTTGAGTGTTGGAGCTACTGCTGCAAGCAGAGAAGCCTCACCAATATAGTCAACACCGTACCACTGTGCAAGCTCAATTGCGTTACCCTCTGCATCCTGAAGAGTACCAGCTACGATATACTTTGTGCGATCTGTATTTGCTGCGCCAACCTGCTCAGCAACATACTCTACAGTAGCATTGCTATTTGTAAGAGAGCTGTAGTTAAATGCGTTGCTAACTGCAGCTGTCGCACTCTTTGCTGCCCAATATGAGCGGAAGTAAGGAGCATCGTTCCAAACAAAGCCCAGAGCGGCATCAGTCCAAGAGTTATCAACAGACTTAACAAAGTATGACTCAGCCTGGGTACCAACAAGATTCCAACCGAGAATCTTTACAAATACCTCTTTCTCGCCAACCTTAACGCCAGTGTTGAAAGCAGTAGTGCCTGCATTGAGGTTTACCTTAGCCACTACGCGCTCAACATAAACTGTTACAGGGTGAGCAAGAGCGTCTGTAGAAGATGTCTGGAAGTTATCGATTGTAAGCGGAGTAGCCTCTACCACAACACCAGCAGCATCCATATAAACTGAGTTGCTCATAATAAAGTTCTTCTCAGATGTGTGACCAATAGTTGTAAGAGTATTCTTCATATCACCCAGCGACAGAGAAGATGTTGCAGTGTAGTTTACAATAGCTACTACAGAGGCAGGGAACTGGCCCTTGTACTTCTCTACAACCAGAACTGGATCGGTCATAGACTCAATATTTGGAGCAACCTTGCCACCATTGTCAGCTACAGTAACATTGATGTAGTTACCGTCTGCATTAACCTTAAATGGGCTACCTGCTGCATCGAAGAAGAAGAACGCTGCCTTTGCTACAGCCTGCTCATCCTCAGTACCATCCTCATAAACTGCGCCATCGGCACGAGTTACATCGTCAGTAGACTTGAGCGAAATTGAGATGTAAGACTTCTCCAAGCTTGACAGAGGGCTATCTGCAGCAACTTCGTCATTCTTTGAACAGCCTACTACAGCTGCGAGGGCGAAAATACCCAGTAAAAATCTTGAGGTTTTCATAGTTTTAAAATTTTTAAGTTGTTTGTAATAATTTTATCTGATTATTTATTGTTTGCTACAAAAGTATCAATCTCTTTAAGTGTTACGGTTGCCTGAGCAATACCGGCAGCCTCAGCCTGCTTAAGCAGTGTGCGTGCAGTCTGATAATCCTCAACCATTGCCGAGTAAGCACCGCGTGCGTATACTGCCTCAGCCGAATTACCTGCGCGAGAGAGGTAACGCTTTGCAGAGTCCATATCGCGCTTCTGCATTGCAGAGTTGGCTGCATTGAGATTTGCAATCTCGTCATTAGGGAACATCCTTACAGCCACCTCAAAGACCTCGTGGTGATTATCACTACCCGACTCATAGCTATTTGCAACTAAGTAGAGCTCCTCAAGGCTGAGTTTCTGTGGAGAGGTTGCAAGTACCCTTTTAATCTCCTCAATGTCGCTATAACTACGCACTGTATACTCAACCTTATAGTCCGAGTGACGCAACGCTGGATATACATATTTAAGAAGGTATGCATACTGCTCTGGGAACTGAGTTCTAATCTTCCACTCCTTACGATCTGGCTCACGCTCAGACTCAATAATATCAAGGATTGCCGACTTATTCTCAATATTTGACTCAACAATATACTTTCTCAGACCCATCCAGTCCTCTGGCTCGTAGTTTGTCTTTACGATTGACGGGGCAAAGTGGTAGAGATTCTGTACATAGTTCATAAGGGCAGCGGTACGCTCCTTTGCAAGGTAAGTATTGTGCTGATAAGTTCCCTCTGGGGATGCAAAACCCTTGATAGATAGAGAGGTTATGCTCACATCCTTATCCTCGCGAACAGAGTTGATCGTAGCCATAATCTTCTCCAACTCAGCACTATTGCTGCGATAGTCTGGATAGATAACAACCTGGTTTACAGGGAAGTCAATAAATGCTGAGCCCTTGATCTCACGACTCTTTACAACCTCTGCATTAGGACGCATATATACGAATGTAGGCATAAAGTAGACCTTTTCGGCAGATGGCGTCTTGTAGTCGTTTACAAGAGCTGCACTCTGCTCAGCAACCTTAGTGTTGCAACAACCATAGAGTGAGCGGTTAAGCACAAGGTGAGAACCCTCCATCCAAGGCTGATATGGCAGAATCGAGTGGTAGTCAACTGTATCAGGGCGCTTTGCCTTACGGAAGCTGCGCTCTGTCTTGCCTGTAAGGGTACTCTTGCCATCACGCATATAGTAGTAGTAACGCTTACGGCCATAAACACCGATAGATGCAAAGTTTAACGAATCACTTCCATTTACGATTGCTGGAGTGATAAGCACCGCACGGTTAGATTTAACAGTAAGGTCAGACATATCGACATCCATATCAACAACCATATAGTCGCCATTACGCTCCAGACGAACATTCTGAGTCTTTACACCCTCAACATCTGCAGTTGCAGTAAAGGCAGTTGCCAGAGCTGTTAGAGCAAATATAAATCGTTTCATAATCTTTAAAATCTTTTAGAGGTTAGAACAAATAGACTAAATTAAGCGCCAACTTTGTAGGGCCAACATAGTGGTGAGTAATACCGGTCTCAACCTTACGACCACAGCCAGCACACTCAAAGGCGTCGTACTTTGTATAGGCATAACCAAGACCTAACTCAAGCTCAAGGTTCCAGTGGCGACCAAGCACAAAGGCGTAACCATAGGCAACACCTGCACCGGCAAACCAACCCTGATAACGATTATTAGTGAGGTTAGAGAGGTTTGTTCCTAAAAAGTTGATACCATTCTTAATACCTCCAAAGTTAAATTGACCTCCGTGGGCGTGAACTCCGAGGAAGTGCCCCATAAAGCGATCGCAGAACCAGTAGCGAGCCTCAGGCTGCACAAGGTAGTGCTTCCACTTCTTATTCTCCTTCATATCCCAAGCATTAAAGTTACCTGAAATGTCAAGAGTCCAACGGGGAGCAAGTCCAATCTCAACACCCGCATTAACAGTTGCTGTCAAATCATACAAGACATTTGTCTTTAGAGCAACATCATTCTGCGCGCTCGCACTAAACGAGACCAGCAGTCCAAAAAATAGTGGGATGTAAAATTTAAGCTTCATAGCAGTTATAGTAAAATTATTTTGTACTTCTATTATTATATATATGGTATATCAAATTTTCTTGATATCACGAATATGTATTTTTATATCACTTTCTGTTTTCATTTACAAAAGTATAACAAATATTTTTGATATCCAAATAAATCACAGAATATTTTAACTAAAAACCTAAATTATTTCGCAAATTTCTGATAATAAGTATAAAAAAATGTGCTGGCAGTTATAAAACTACCAGCACCCTCACAAAATGAATCTATTTTAACCAATTAACGCTTCTTCTTTCTGAACTTTGATCTCACTCTTGTAGGTGTGTCACCGAGGTATTTCTTACAGTACTCGCCAAGATGGCTTGAAGAGGAGAAGCCGTATTTTTTTGAAATATGATAAATCGGTGCATCTGTCTCTACAAGATCTGCAAGAATCTCATCCTTACGCTGGATCTGCATCCATACACCTGGTGTATAGCCTGGATAGTGGCGACGGAAGACAACATTGAATGTATTGATATCATAACCACAAAGTTCTGCAAGGTGGTTAAGATTGCGAGCCTTCACTCTATTACCCTCAACCATAGTGCGGAACGACACTGCGTGGTCAAAGAGGTTGAAGAAGAGATTTGCAAGCACCTCAACATCGTAGTAGAAGCGGAAGACAACAAAGAGCAACTCAATCATAGACTCGTGCATATGAGCGCACGGTACATCGTCATTCAGAAAACGACGCAGCATACTAATAAGCTGTTGCAACTCAGTGTTGATAGGCACTGCCTCAAAGTTATACTGGAAATCAGGCTGCGACTTTGCAAACTGCAGAAGCGATGCAATATCACAAGCAGCACCAGGACGAGCAAAGAAACCGACGATAATCTCAACATCGCTCTTTGCCTCTAAAGTATAGTGTCCACAATTATAACAGAAAAAGAATGAGCCACCACTAACAAGATAGTTTCTGCGCTCTTCAGAGCTAACGGTCAACTCTCCTGAAATTACAAAAACAAGGTGGTTTACATCATCTGGCTCAATTACAAAAGTGTCCCCAGCACTGTAATTTCTCTGGTAAAAGCCAGAAAACGGATCCTTAGCCGAAGGGCAAGATTTTGGGCAAGACTGTCTCATAAATATCTCAAAAGTTTTTCAAATTAAAAAACACAATTATTTTTTCGTGTATCACATTATCTAACTGCAAAGATAATAGTATTTTTTATAATATCAAATATTTTATAAATAAAATGTAAATTTTTTCGGTATCAAATAATGTTTTTCAGATATTTAATATTTATTTTATCTATTTTGTATCTGTTTATATTTTTATTTTCACACTCCAAATGGCGAGCAGTAAATTTAAAAAAATGTTAATTTTTAAGATAAATAACATCACAAACAACTATTTTACATATCTTTGTGCAAGATATGAGAGGGTTTATCAAAATAGTCTCACTACTCTTTTTCAGTGTCATAATTGTGGCATTTGACTGCTCGTCTATTCAGCTGACCGACTACTGCTCAGTATCAGAGCTCAGCGAGGTTGAATATTCTGAGAGTTATCCCTCTGCGCTACTAACCATTATCACATCGCGCCAAAGTTCCCAAAGCTCGCTTGTACGCAGAATTAGCTCTACAAGCAGATACAACAGACTGAACATAGGTTTAACAAACCTTAGCATACCACTTGTTCTGGTACAGGGCGCTACGCACTATCAGCACATTGAGCTCTGCACATTGAGTTTAGTATTTAAGTTGAGAAACATAAGGATATAGACCAATCTGTTCTATACTCTCAATCAATTAAATACAAACTTAAACTCAAACAACTATGGATTATATTATACTTGCCATTGCACTTGTTGCAGTGGTATTTGGTGCGGACAATCTGGTAGCTGGTTCTGCCGATATTGCACGCAGATTTAAGATTTCCGACTTTGTCATTGGTGCTATTATTGTCGGTGTCGGAACATCATTTCCCGAGCTGATTGTCAGCTGTATGGGAGCATTTGAAGGTAAGGTTGATGTTGCTATAGGCAATGTTGTGGGCTCAAATATCTTCAATATCTTAGGAATTTTAGGCGTCACTGCCCTACTACACCCTGTTGCAGTTAATAGCGAAAACAACCGTTTTGATTTGCCACTATGTATTGCACTCTCTGTGCTTGCAACACTTCTTGCATTCAACTTCTTCTCAGGTAGTGAGATTATCTTAGGCAGAGTTGATGGTCTTATACTACTCGCAATCTTTGTCACATATATCTACATATCATTCCTGAAAGACCGCAAAAAGAGCAAGATAAATCCGACACCTGCAGAGCCAAAATCTGCACCACAGAGTCTACTGAAGGCTACGCTACGCACATTTATCGGTCTGGGCATACTTATTACCGGCTGTAACTTCTTTGTTGATAGTGCCGTAAACATCGCTACTGCTTGGGGAGTAAACGAGGCTTTTATCTCAATCACACTTATTGCTTGTGGCACCTCCCTTCCAGAGCTTGCTGCATCTGTGGCAGCGGCTGCTAAAAGAAACACAGAGCTCGCTTTGGGAAATGTAGTTGGCTCAAATATCTTCAACTTAGCCTTTATTCTTGGAGTCAGTTCACAGATAACTCCTCTTTCGGGCAGCGGAATTACAATTGTGGACTATGGCGTGATGATTGCAGCAGCCGTTCTGTTGTTAATCTTCAGCCTTAACAATAAGATTTCGCGCACTGAGGGTGCTATTATGCTCACAAGCTTTGTTGCATACAATATATATCTTATCTATACACAAAGTTTATAAACTAATCTTTATGTTTTTACAGATTTTAACACTTATCGGAGCTCTCGGAATGTTCCTCTATGGAATGAATATGATGAGCTCAGGACTACAGAAGGCGGCAGGTAATCGTCTGCGAAACCTCCTCTCCGCAATGACTTCTAACTCCTTTAAAGGGGTGTTGACAGGTCTGGGTATTACCTCTATCATACAATCGTCAAGCGCTACGACAGTTATGGTCGTAGGTTTTGTAAATGCAGCACTGCTGACGCTTGATCAGGCTATTGGAGTAATTATGGGTGCCAACATCGGTACAACAGTAACCGCTTGGCTAATCTCACTACTCGGCTTTAAAACAGA